>JAHILF010000090.1 GCA_018897105.1 Pseudomonadota bacterium | reverse complement strand
GCATATAAGCGCCTAAGCCTTTCATCCAAGGCCCATTCGAGATTTTGATAACGTTCCCTGATTGCCGATTCAATATCCATGCTGCCATATTAACACATTTATCAAAAAAATGGCCATGTTATTATTTTACAGCTCCTTAGGCCTCACTAAGTGTCCGCACATCCACCGTAGTTACGACTCCCTCCGAAACGCTGCGAAGCATGCATTCTATTAAATCAGTGCAAGGGGCATAAATGTTTCCGAATGGAGGATCGATATGACGAAAGTTGATCATTTTAAACTCTCTCACGAGGTGATATGAGCGGATAATATGAACGTGGATTGTCTATCAAGCCACGCTTCCATGCGTCGTTTAGAGCTGCCTGGTCAGTCATGGTTTGCAATGTTAATACAAGGATCGCGCCCTTCGGCTCGATAGGCCTCCATGAGTGGCAAACCCACTTCAGTCGCCAACCTGGAACCCTGAGAAACGGCCTCATTATTGATTGGAAAAACATGAATTTTCAGGAAGTCTTCTTTGAGTGCATGCCGCATGTTGGCAAAATCCGGCATCTCGACGAAGAGTCGATCCCGGCAGTTGTAGCGGCGAAGAAACGTTACAGCCACTTCAAATACCAGTTGGTTAAAGGGTGGGACGAAATAACTCGGATTAGTATGAAATAAATTTGTAAGTTCAGCAATGCGCTCGCGCAATTCAGGGCTATTAAAGTCTAATCCGAGCCTTTCCATGACCGACCTAGGAATAAAGGAGGGGGGTACATTTAATGTGATTATAGCAAGAAGTGGATCCTCAATAAACCCACCAGCAGCGTCGGCGGCGTAAGCCAATCTAGCCTCCGGCGATCCTTGTACATTTTTTGACAGCATCTCAGTAATAGCTGAAACAACAGATTCTTGGAGAAAAATTTCGTGTTTGGTCAAATAATTAGGGAGGTTAGCTGCCTGATCGAAGTCGATCCGCTTCTCCAGGTTGTGAGCGAATGGCAGACGATTCACCTCATGACAAACGGCCACCAATATTGCCGCTTCTCGATCAATTGACGGATATTGGGAACAAAGCCAGCCTGTGAGGCGCGTAACCCGGTCAACGTGGTGAGAACGTCGGAAAGTTTCTATCCTTGGGTCATCCCCCAATACACTCACAAAGCCTGTGATACCATGAAGTCGAGAGAGAAGTACAAATAGCTGAGGATGTTTCTTGTGTAAGTTCGAGAGTACTTCTTCAACTGGATTTCTATTATTTTCAGTTCGGGTGCTCATGTGAGGAATCTTTCATCAACAAAACTATTTTTATATAACTGACATATCGACGAAATGGATGTGACTGCCTGCGCGAGGGGTTTCATGGCTCTGGAGAAGCAGGCCTCCTCCGTTGAGTTGGACCTTTTTGAGATGAGATGACAAAAAATAGCTTTCAGTATTTTGGCTGAAAGTGGGTGGGAATAATGAACCATGGTAATCCCATCGATCATTTCGATGAATAGTTGGAGTTTTATTAAATGTCAATAATATATTTTGCATTCTGTGCGCATGAAAAGAAGCTTTAGCCACAATTTTCAGCAAATTGGCACTAAAAGCGGTATATTAGGTGCCTGACTGAACATTCGGCTGCAGCCCTGGCGGCAAATGCCGGTTATGACAGGCGCCTGCGGTATTCCTCATAGCCGAATTCGCGCACCACTTCCACCCTGTCCGCCTCAGGCTCATAGAGCACAATGGAGGGCAGCCTGACGCCATTGAAGGTGGTGGTCTTGACCATGGTGTAATGGCTCATGTCTTCAATGATCAGGCGGTCGCCCGGCTGCAGGGGCCGGGCAAAGGAATAGAGCCCCAGCACATCGCCGGCCAGGCAGGACACTCCGCCCAGCCGGTAGGTATGGGCCAGCTCGCCCGGCCCCCCGGCGCCCCGGATGTCCGGTCGATAGGGCATTTCCAGCACATCAGGCATATGGCAGGTGACCGAGGTGTCGAGAATGGCGATTGGTCCGTCGTTTTCCACGATATCAAGCACCGTGGCGATGAGTGCGCCGGTATGGATGGCAATGGCCTCCCCCGGCTCCAGATAGATGGTGAGATCATATTTCTGCCTGAAATGATCAATCACCTCACAGAGCAAATCAAGATCATAGTCGGGTTTGGTGATGTGATGGCCGCCGCCCAGGTTAAGCCACTGCATGGAGGGCAGGATGTCCTTGAACTGGGACTCGAAGGCCTCGGCCGTCCGGGCCAGGGCGTCCGATCCCTTTTCGCACAGGGTGTGGAAATGCAGGCCGCTGATGCCGTTAAGCGACTTGCCGGCAAACTGCTCCCTGCTGATGCCAAGTCTTGAGCCCGGCGCGCAGGGGTCATAGATGGCCACCTCGGTTTCCGAGTGGCGGGGATTGACCCGCAGTCCGAATTGCGGCGGGGCGGGGCATGCGGTAATCAGCGGCTGGAAGCGCTGCCACTGGCTGAAACTGTTGAAGACTATGTGATCGCACAGGGTGAGCAGTTCGCGCAGATCAGCCTCGCTGTAGGCCGGGGCGTGCCCATGCACCTCGCCTCGGAACTCCTCGCGGCCCAGGCGCGCCTCGTGCGGCGAACTGGCGCAGACGCCTTTGAGATAGCCGCGGATAAGCGGGAAGACCCGGAACATGGCAAAGCCCTTCAGCGCCAGCAGGATCTTGCAGCCGGTGCGCAGCTGCACGCTGTCAAGAATGTGCAGATTGCGCGTAAGCGCCCCCTGGTCCACCACATAGGCCGGGCTGGGAACCCGATGGGGATCAAAGTCTACAAGATAACTTCGGTCCATGGCAGCCCGTGCAGATTCAGTTTTTCCATGAACGGAGCGGGATCGAGCTGCTCCATGTTGAAAACCCCCGCGCCGCGCCAGGCGCCGGTCAGCATCAACATGGCCCCGATCATGGCCGGCACGCCCGTGGTATAGGAAACCGCCTGGGCGCCCACCTCCTCATAGCACTTGCCATGGTCGCAGATATTATAGATGTAATATTTCTTTTCCTTGCCGTCCTTGATGCCTTTTATCAGGCAACCGATGCAGGTCCGCCCGTGGGTCAGGGGGCCGAGGGATGCCGGGTCCGGCAGCACGGCTTTGAGAAACTGCAGGGGCACGATCTGCTGGCCGTTGTAGTCAATGGGCTTGATGCTGGTCATGCCCACATTCTGCAGGACCTCCAGATGACGCAGATAATTATCGGAAAAAGTCATCCAGAACCTGGCCTTTCTCAAGCCTGGGAAATGCCTGGTCAGGGACTCCAGCTCCTCATGGTACATCAGGTAGATCTTTCTGGGACCTATGCCCTCCGGAAAGTCGAACTCCTCCGCGGTTGACAGGGCCGGAGTTTCGATCCATTTCCCCCCTTCCCAGTGTCTGGCCGGGGCGGTCACCTCGCGGATATTGATCTCCGGATTGAAATTGGTGGCAAAGGGCTGGCCGTGATCGCCGGCATTGCAGTCGATAATATCAAGCTCATGGATCTCGTCAAAATGGTGCTTCCGGGCCCAGGCGGTAAAGACGTTGGTTACGCCCGGGTCAAAACCCGAACCGAGCAGGGCCATCAGCCCGGCCTGTTTGAACCTGTCCTGATAGTCCCACTGCCATTTATATTCAAACTTGGCCTCATCCCGCGGTTCATAGTTGGCCGTGTCCACATAATGCACCCCGCAGGCCAGGCAGGCATCCATAATGGTCAGATCCTGGTAAGGCAGGGCCACATTGATGCACAGCTCAGGCTTGAACTCCCCCATGAGGGCGACAAGCTCGTCCACTTGGTCGGCGTCCACCCGAGCCGTCTGAATCGGCCGGGGCAGCCGGGCCGCGATGGCATCGCATTTCGCCTTGGTTCTGGAGGCCAGCATGATGTCGGAGAAGACCTCCGGCACCTGGCAGCACTTATGAACAACCACCGAACCCACTCCGCCGGCACCAATTATGAGCACTCGTGACATAGCAAACTCCTTTAAGATTTCCGTTCAAGCATTCTAACGTTTAAACGCTCAAACACATTCCTCCACTTCTCCCTTTTGCCTTAGGGCTTAGGGCTTATGCATGCCCCTAAAACTTCAGATACGTATAGCCTTCCAGACAGCTCTCGAAAAAATCGATCAACCTGACCCCTTCCCGAGGCTGAATTTTGCCTCGGTGCACCTGCCGATCTATTTTCCTTTTAATGGTACGGGCCATGATCTCCGGGCTGTACTGCATGGTGGACAGGACATGCTGGGCCGAAGCGCCTTTGATCACCTCTTCGATATAAAAATCGGACGGGTCATCATCATCACAATAGACATGCACCTCGTTCAGTCGGCCGAAGAGGTTGTGCATGTCACCCATCACGTCCTGGTAGGCTCCGGTGAGGAACAGACCCACATAGTAATCTTCATCCTTTTTCAGGGCATGGAGCAGCAGAGTCTGGGCATAGCCGTTTTTGGCGATGAACTTGTCGATCTTGCCATCGGAATCACAGGTGATATCGGCAATGGAGCACCGCTCGCCGGGTATTTCGTCGAGCCGGATCACCGGCATGATCGGCAACAGCTGACTGATGGCCCAGGTGTCGGCCGCGGACTGAAAGACGGAAAAATTACACAGATACTGGCTGGCCCGCAATTCGTCAATCTGCTGCAGCTCCTTGGGCACGAAATCGGCGCGCTTCAGGACGTCCCGGATCTGGCCGATGATCTTCCAGAACATGGTTTCTATCTTGGCCCGCTCCTCCATGGAAATAACGCCCAGCTTGAAGGCCTGGATCGAATCCAGCTTGATCTGCTGCACATCGTTGTAAATCTCCTGGTAATTCTCCATGGTCAGATCGCTGACCGACTCCCGCATGTTGCCGACCAGAATATGCTCACCGGCTGACTTATCGGTGTTGAAGCTGTTGGTGGTCTGATGAATGATCTTGACCACATTGGTGATGACGCAGGAATGATGGGCGGTGACGTAACGCCCGCTCTCGCTGACGATGTTGGGATGATGGATGTTGACCTGATCACAGATCTGCTGCAAGACGGCAATGATATCCGCGGCATACTCTTCCAGCGAGTAGTTCCTTGATGATTGGGAGGAAGAGCGTGACCCGTCATAATCAACGCCCAGACCGCCGCCCACATCAAAATATTCGATATTGAGACCGGACAGAACAAGATCGGCGAAAATACGGCCCGCTTCGTTGACCGCATCCTTCAGCACCCTGATGTCAGGAATCTGGCTGCCCACATGGAAGTGCAGCAGAGTAAGACAATCGGTCATGTTGTGCCGTTTGAGCAGGGAGATGCCGTTTAAGATCTCACTGCAGGTCAGCCCGAATTTTGCCCGGTCGCCGCTGGACCCGGCCCAGCGGCCTCCCCCCTGCACGGACAGCTTGGCCCGCATGCCGATCAGCGGCATGACGTTCATTTCCAGCGAAAGCCTGATGATCATTTCAATCTCGGAGAAATTCTCCACCACAATGATGATTTTACGGTCAAGCTTTCTGCCGAGCAGGGCCAGACGGATGTACTCCTCGTCCTTGAAGCCGTTCAGCACGGTGAGGGCGTTGCGGTTTTCATTTAAGGTCAGAGCGGCCATGAGCTCGGATTTTGATCCGGCCTCCAGACCGTAATCAAAGGGCTCGCCCGCCTCGATGATCTCCTCGACCACCTCCCGGGTCTGATTGACCTTGATGGGATAGACCCCGATAAAGCGTCCCTTGTAGCCGCTCTCCTCCATGGCCTGTCTGAAGGTCAGATTAAGCAGGCGCACCTGGGAGCGCAGTATATCGTGAAAACGGATAACCGTGGGAAAGGGGATATCCTGGCTCTTGATCTCTTCGATGACCTCCATGATGTCAATGGTTGGCCCGTCCGGCCTCTTTTCCGGCAGCACGCAGAGATGGCCTTTTTCGTTGACGGCAAAATAGCCGTTACTCCATCGCTCAACATTATACAGCTCGCTGTTGGCGTTAATCGCCCTTTTCCGCTTATCCAACATGACCAGTACCCTCCCCGTGCAAAGCAAGAATGAGTTCCCTGACCACCTTGGCAGCGAAAACTTCGCTGTTACCGGTGGGATCAATGGCGGGTGCCAATTCAACCACATCAGCGCCGACCAGTTTCTTTGTTTTTAACAGCTTAACGATTTTTATAAAAGAAAGAAAATCCTCGCCTCCCGCCTCCGGCGTGCCTGTGCCGGGCAGAAAAGCGGGATCGAAAAAATCAAGATCCAGGGTCAGATAGAGCGGCCGGTCTATGGGCAGGGCCTCGACGAAGCGGCAGAATTCGTCCAGACCGCTATAGAGGGTTTTGTGCTCCTTCATCCAGGCGAATTCGTCCCTGGTGCCGGAACGAATGCCGAACTGGGCCAGCTGGTGGCCGGGACCAAAATGGTCGAGACACCTTCTGATGACCGAAGCGTGGGAGTATTGGTATCCTTCGTATCCGTCGCGCAGGTCGGCATGGGCGTCCAGATGCAGAAGGAGCAGATCGGGATAGGCCAGCAGATATTTTCTGATAAAGAAATACGATACCGAATGCTCCCCGCCCAAGGCCAGAAATTTTACCGATTGCCCCGCCAGATCAAGGGAATCGGTCAAACCCGCGAAAGCCTCCCCGGCCACCAGCCAGTCAGCTTCGGCGGTACCGCTGGCGCCGAAGGGCAGATTGCCCAAATCATAAACCGGGCCAACCTCGGTCAGGTCCAGGTCAAGATAGGGAGAATAGGTTTCAATATCTTCCGCCACGCGGCGGATGGCGTCCGGACCGAGACGCGCACCTTTGCGAAAACAGGCGGTGCCGTCAAAGCAGGCTCCGATGATATTTACCCTGCCGGACTGCGGGCTTGCCGCAGGAAGTCCCGGGTAATACGGATTTTTTGTTCCGTGCAGCAAGGTTTCCATATTACCCGCCCCTCTTATTTAATCCAACCGACCAACCTGCCGAAAGCAGCTATAAAAGGCAGAATCATCGTAGATTCAGTCAAATACAGAAATGACATGCAACATAAAAAAACGAAGGCAAAAATTATACCTGCAAAAAAAATAAGCGCAAGTTTTTTTATCAGCAGAAAGAAGAAGACCATAGCCATGAAACTATACGCCTGAGGAGTTACTCTGCACGAAAAAAGCCACAGGGCAGGGGGAAGAAGGAGGAGTCCCCAAAGGATTGCAGGCAACGATGGGATACCTGGAAGCGGCAGTCGCTGCAGTAATTGCAATTATCTCTCATATAGAGGAGAATAATATGCCGTAGATAATACCTTCACTAGGCGATATGGCCACCGTGGTCTTCCAGCGGCAAAAGCTTGCCCGGCAGCATCGGTGTCCACCGGCAATTGGAGGGAACCGTTTTCAAGACCCTGGACCGCAGCACAGGTAAAAAACCGTAAGGAAATTCGGGAAGCCTGTCAAGCAAAATATCCTGAAACAGCAGAGGTTAAAAAACTATGCCAGTTACGGAGCACACGGATTCCGGTATGTCCGTGATGGCATTCTCCAAACACGGACCGGATGCCGTTTCGCCGGCTCCGCTCAACTGCTTTAACTATTTTTTCAAAAAGTTTGCCATAAAACTTGCGGCATTTTATAGTCATACGCATTGGGGCTTTTGTTACCGACGGGCAAATAGTGGTTCAGGCAATGCTCAATTACAGTCCGGGCTCGGGGGAGGCGCATTCAGGCAATCTGCCCGGCCCTGAGACTGCGGCAAGATTAGCAGGGCACGGCTTTCAATAAGCCAAAATGACAGGGGAGAAACAAGATGAAAAAAATTGCGTTGATAGCGGCGATGTGTGGAATTCTTGCCGGTGAAAGTGTTTATGCCCAGGGCTTCACCTTAAAAAGTGACGATCTCGGCGGGCAGTTGACTGAAACCCAGGTATTTTCAGGGTTTGGTTGTAGTGGGAAAAATATCTCACCCGCACTCAAATGGATTGATGCGCCAGCAGACACCAAAAGCTTTGCGGTAAACGTGTATGATCCTGATGCCCCCACGGGGAGCGGATGGTGGCATTGGGTTATGTTCAACATCCCCCCTGACACCAAGGAACTGAAGGCAGACGCGGGGAATCCCCAACGAGGCCTTGCGCCTCACGGCAGTATCCAGAGTGTAACGGACTATGGAATGACCGGATTCGGTGGTGCCTGTCCTCCTGAGGGTGACAGACCGCACAGGTACATCTTCACGGTATATGCCCTTAAGGTGGCGAAATTGGATTTAGACGAAAAAGCCTCACCGGCCACGGTGGGATTCTTCCTGAACCAGCACTCGATCGCCAAGGCATCGCTTATTTCCTATTACGGCAGATAGTGACGCAGAAAACCCGACCCAGGTTAAACAAGGCATCACCTCCCTGATTTTGTTATGCCTGTTTCCTGGGCATTCCAGGTTGCATTCAGACGGAGACCGCCCAGGCAAACGAACAGCTCTGCCGATTCAGTTCAATCCCCCTTAGGAGGACATTGGCATCGGCTTGAATGCGACCTGGAATAAACCGTAAAAATTCCCTCGCAATGCGTGCCGACCGGCAGAGCTTCTCCCTCCTGATGATCAGTGCCTTCCTGTGCGTGACGGCGAAAACGGGCACCACCTATCAATCCCCCCTTTTAATAGGAAATAACAATTAGACGTATCGCGTTTTTTTGGTTATTGATCATGTCTCATAGCGGCCTCATCCATCTATAAAAGGAGTTGATAGCGTGATTTGTCCCATAACAATACATAGCTGAGCACATTTCGGCATCGTCCGTTCAGTCCGGTCAGGACTGAAACATGAGACGACAATTCATTGCGTCCCTTCCCCTCTCTGTTTCCTCTGCAAATAAATCCTTTCAGCTGAGGCCCGACGCAACTGATCCTGTCGTCAGCCCCGGTAAAAATGCATATTTTTTTTGCATGAAAGGAGAATATATATGGTTGCATCTTCTGCGTCTTCCACCTCCGGCATAACAAAAGGATCTGTCCTGGTCCTGGGCGGCGGAGTGGCTGGTGTGCAGTCCGCCCTTGACATGACCGAGCTTGGCCTCAAGGTTTATCTGGTGGAAAAATCCGCCTCCATCGGCGGTGTCATGGCCCGGCTTGACAAAACTTTCCCCACCAATGACTGCTCCTTGTGCATCCTGGCCCCCAAGCTGGTGGAAGTCGGCCGCAATCCCAATATCGACATCATCACCAATGCCGAGCTGCTCAAGGTTGCAGGCACGCCCGGCAATTTCACGGTAACAATAAAAAAACGGCCCCGGTATATTGACGAGGAGGTCTGTACCGGCTGCGGCCAGTGTACCCTGTACTGCCTGAAGCAGATCAGCGACGACTACAACGAAAAGCTCTCCAGCACCCATGCCGCCCACATCGATTACTCCCAGGCGGTGCCCACCAGTTACCATATTGACCCCAAGTCCTGCCTGCGCCTCAATTTTGAGACATGCGGTCTGTGCGCCGTGGCCTGCCAGGCCAAAGCCATCCGCTTTGACCAGCGGGAAGAGGTAGTGGAGCTGCCGGTGGGCGCCGTGGTGCTGGCCCCTGGCTTCGGCCGGATCAAAAACGAGGTGCTGCAACGCTATGGCTGGGGGAAATTTGCCGATGTGCTTACCGCCTTTGAACATGAACGGCTGATGTGCGCCAGCGGCCCGACCAATGGCGAAATCGTCCGTCCTTCCGATGAAAAACACCCGAAAAAGATCGCTTTCCTGCAATGCATCGGTTCCCGGGATCGCACCTGCGGCAACGACTACTGTTCATCGGTCTGCTGCATGTATGCCATCAAGCAGGCTTCCCTTGCCCGGGAGCATGACCCGGAGGCGGAAATCACCCTGTTCTATATGGATGTCCGCACCCACGGCAAGGGTTTTGATGCTGCCCGAGAGCGGGCGATTTCGGAAAACAACCTCCGCATCATCTACGCCAGACCGCCCCGGGTGGAAGACGTTTTTGACGGACGTCTCCTGCTCACCTACGCCACCGAGGACGGCGAGCACCATTATGAATATTTCGATATGGTGGTCCTTTCCCAGGGCCTGGAATCACCGGATGACGCCGAGCTGATCGCCCGCGTAACGGGTATTGATCTGAACGAGTATCAATTTGCCGCAACCGGGCTCAATGCCCCCTTAGCAACCTCCCGGCCCGGCATCTATGTCATCGGCGCCTTCCAGGGGCCGAAAGACATCCCGGACAGCGTTACCCAGGCCAGCGGGGCGGCCGCCCTCTGCTCGAGTCTGCTGACAGCCGCGCGAGGGACGGAAATCGTCCATGCCCAGTATCCGGCAGAACGGGACGTGACAACAGAGGAGCCGCGCATCGGCGTTTTTGTCTGTCACTGCGGTATCAATATCGCAGGAGTTGTCGATGTGCGCAATGTCCGCGACTATGCCCGCGGCTTGCCCAATGTGGTCTATGCCACCGACAATCTCTATTCCTGCTCCCAGGATACCCAGAAACATCTGACGGATATCATAAAAGAACATCGACTGAACCGGGTGGTGGTCTCCGCCTGCACCCCCCGCACCCATGAGCCCCTTTTCCAGGCCACCATGCGGGAGGCGGGCCTGAACCGCTCCCTGTTTGAGATGGCCAACATCCGCGACCAGTGCTCCTGGGTCCACATGCATGAACCCGAGGAAGCAACCAGCAAGGCCCGGGACCTGGTGCGCATGGCCGTGGCCAAGGCCGCCCATCTGGTGTCGCTGGCCGAGCAACTGCTGCCGGTGACCCCCTCGGCCCTGGTGGTGGGCGGCGGTCTGGCCGGTCTCACCGCTGCGCTGGCGGTGGCGGAGCAGGGATTTGCCTGCACCCTGGTGGAAAAGAACAAAGAGCTCGGCGGCCGCAGCCTGCTTCTCACGGCAGACAGGTCCGGCAACAGCCCCAGTGAGATGATCGGCGGGCTGGTGGAGAAGGTGCGCCAGCATCGGCTCATCACCACTTACACCAAGGCAACGGTGGCCAGCACCTCGGGCTATGTGGGCAGCTTTACCTCCGCCATTGACACAGGCCGCGGCAGCGAAGTGGTGAACCACGGCATCATCATCCTGGCCACCGGCGGCAGGCCGTACCGGCCGAGCCAGTACCTGTACAACCAGTCCGACCGGGTCATGACCCAGCTTGAGCTGGAGAAACGCCTTGGTTCATCCCGGCCCCTATCAAACCAAATCAAGCAGGTGGTCATGATCCAATGCGTCGGCTCCCGTGGGGACGATCTGGCCTACTGCAGCCGGGTCTGCTGTGGCCAGGCCCTGAAAAACGCCCTGCGCCTCAAGGCCCTGCAGCCGAGTCTTGCCATCACCATTTTCTACCGCGACATGCGCGCCTATGGCTTTCAGGAAGATCTCTACCGCAAGGCCAGGGAGCAGGGGGTGATCTTTATCCGCTACACCCCGGAAAATCCGCCGAAGGCAACTAAAGATGCCACCCCAAAAAGCAGAATTTCTATCAAGGCCTATGATTCCCTGCTGGGAGAAGAGGTGGAACTGGCCGCCGACATGGTGGTGCTGGCCGTGGGCATTGTGCCGGAAGACCCATCCACCCTGGCCAGGATGCTCAAGGTGCCGGTCACCGCGGAAAATTTCTATCTTGAAGCCCATGTCAAACTGCGTCCGGTGGACCTGCCGGTGGACGGCGTCTATGTCTGCGGCCTGGCCCACTCACCGAAAACCATGGATGAGACCATTGCCCAGGCCCAGGCGGCAGCAGGCCGTGCCTGCCAGCCCCTGGCCAGGGGAAGCATCGTCCCGGAGCCCATTGTGTCCCAGGTTGACTCGGAACTCTGCATCGGCTGCGGCGCCTGCCAGTCATTCTGCCCCTACAAGGCCATTGAGATATATAAGGAAGGCAAGCTGCGCAAGGCCAGAACCCTGAAGGCATCCTGCAAGGGCTGCGGCGTCTGTGCGGCCCGTTGTCCCACCATGGCCATCGATATGGGCCGCTTTACCCTGGAAGGCATCCGATCCCAGATTCATGCTTTTGCGGAAGGAGAATAACATGACAAACGAACAATATCGTCCCAAAATCCTGGGCTTTCTCTGCAACTGGTGCTGTTATACGGCGGCTGATTCGGCAGGGGTGGGCCGTTATCAGTATCCCCCCAACCTGCGTGTCATCCGTATCATGTGTACAGGCCGGCTTGATCCTTCTTTCCCGCTTGAGGCCCTGGCCAGCGGTGCCGATGGGGTCTTTGTCGGTGGCTGCCATCCCGGTGAATGCCATTACCAGGACGGCAATTACCACGCCCTGGTCAGCGCTGCCCTGGTCCATGAAATTCTGGCGCGACTTGGCGTCAGCAGAGAGCGTTTTCTCATTGAATGGGCCTCTGCCGCCGAAGGCCCGAACTTCGTCAAAATCATCACCGCCTTTACCAAGCAGGTAGAGCAGCTCGGTCCCCTGGGCCTTGCCGAGAAAATCCCGGCTGAAAGTCTGCGGGTAAGTCTCACCCAGGCGGCAAAGGCGGCAAGGGACAGGAAACTGCGCACCGGGCTGATCAACGCCTCCCGGGAAATGTTCAAAGGCGGGGATTTTTCCAGAACAACCATTGCCCAACTGGTTCAGGCCAAATGCGAAAAGGCCCTGCACGAGGTGGATAGTCTGTAGGTGGACAGCTATTTAGACTACAGACTAATCACCTAAACACCTAATGACCTCATTGACTAAATAACTTTTAATTCATGGAGACCAAAACAATGCTTGAAATGACCCAATTGGCAAACGAAAAACTGAAACAATATCTTAACCAGAATAATCTCACTTCCGCGGTGCGGGTGGCGGCCATGAACAGCTGCAGCGGCCAGTCCCTGGTCCTGTCGCTTGATGAGAAAAAAGACGGAGACACGGCAATCGTCAAAGGCGAGGTGGAACTGATCATCGATCAAGGGCTGCTTTCGCAGCTTGGCTCGGTTACGGTGGATTTTGTTGAGCAAAAGAGTTCCGGCTGCGGTTGCGGGGAAGGAGGAGGCTTTTCCGTGAACTCTGCCAACCCCCTGCCTAAAGCCCAGGGGAGCTGCGGCGGTTCCTGCTCATCTTGCGGTTGATTTTCAGAGTGATCCCCTGTAAAAATAAGAAAGCTGTCATTTTCTCAGAGATCACAGAGATTTTTTCTCTGTGATCTCTGGGGTGCATGAACTTTCTGACCAACTGTCAAGGATCTCCCATTGCCGACCTGGAAGCTCAAAACAGAGAGCGAGACGCTGTTTTATCATCTCTGCGGCAACTGCAATATGAAGTCAGCCGCGGCCCTGCTCAAGGCCGGCTGGCAGAAAATCCGTGACGGAGAGCCGGTATCCTGTAATGAATGCAGCCGCAAATGCGCGTTAACCTCTGAAGGACTCTGGGGAGCCGAAGATCAGGTGCGGTATGCTGTCTGTGATGCATGCACTGAACTCGCCGCCTGCCCGCTGAAGGGCCGCTATTACTGTTAACGCATTGATATTTTTTTGTGATACTGCAGGATACCCCGGCTGCAACAGAGAGACCAATGCTCTTCATCACCGACACCCTGAGCATCCCCATGCGGGAAATCCATTTTTCCTTTATCCGAGCATCCGGTCCCGGCGGCCAGCACGTCAACCGCTCGGCCACCGCCGTGCAGCTGCGCTTCGACGTGCAGAACTCCCCTTCATTATCAATGGAGATCAAAAATCGCTTGAGTCGGCTGGCCGGTTCACGCTTAAGCAAGGACGGCGTCCTGACCATCGAGGCCCAGGAGTTCCGCAGCCAGATGAGAAACAGGGATGAGGCGCTGCAGAGGCTGGCCCGGCTGATCCACCTGGCGACCATGAGAAAAAAGACCAGACGTCCGACCAGGCCGACGATGGCAGCAAAAAAGCGCCGTCTCGAAACCAAGAAACGGCGCAGCCTGACCAAGCAGACCAGAGGAGGTCACCGGAGCGAAGAATAACCATGCGCCGAGACTTGCCCAGCACCCCGGATTTCTTCAGACAGAAGGGCCCAGCACCTGATAAAGAACCGTGCTGAGCTGCGGTATGGTAAATGGTTTAGGTACAACCCCTTTAAAGCCGAATTGCGTATAATTTGCCATGATCGGGTCATTGGCATAGCCGCTGGAGACGATGGCCGTAACATCAGGGTCAATTACCAGCAGTTTTTCCATGGTCTCCCTGCCCCCCATTCCCCCTGGAATGGTCAGATCCATAATCACGGCGGCAAAGGGTTCTCCCTCTTCAATGGCTTCTTTATACAATTTGATTGCTTCGCCGCCATCACGGGCAAGATGAGGTTCAAAGCCTAATTTTTGCAGAATCTGCACCGCCACATCCCGGATGAGTTCTTCATCATCCATGAACAGCACTTTGCCCCGTCCGGCAAATACCTTGTCATCAACCGGTCCTTCCTCCTGCTTTTCAGGGGTAATGGCGGGGAGGAACAGGGTGAACGTTGTCCCCTGCCCGGCTTCCGACTGCAAACTGATGTGCCCGTCATGGTTTTTTAGGATTGAATAGACCACGGCAAGCCCCAGACCGCTGCCGTCCCGCTTGGTGGAAAAATAGGGATCAAATATCTTTTCCCAATGCATTTTCTCAATTCCGGTGCCATGGTCCTGCACCGCTATTTCAACATATTTCCCTGCCGCCAGCAGGGGTACGTCACCCTTCTGCAGCTCCACATTGCACCCCCGGATCTCTATCACGCCGCCTTCCGGCATCGACTGCGAGGCATTAATGACCAGATTCTGAAAAACCTGAGCCATCTGCCCCCTGTCAGCATTAATGAACCACAGGTTCTCGGCAAAATCATAGGCGCAGACGGAGCGGGAGCCGCGTATGGCAAAACTTGCTGAATCTTTGATAATGTCCACGATGGATGAGGGGCTTTTTAGTGGCGCGCCGCCCTTTGAAAAGGTAAGCAGTTGCCGGGTGAGATCCCGGGCCCGCAAGGCTGCTTTTTCAGTATCAACAAGTGACTTCCGGATCTCTCCGCCCGCCTCGGCGGATAGTTTGGCCAGGCTGATATTGCCGAGAATACCAGTGAGCAGATTATTGAAGTCATGGGCGATTCCTCCGGCAAGAACGCCCACGGACTCAAGCTTCTGGGTACGCAATCGTTCCTCTTCACGTTTTTTCCGCTGGGAAATATCCCGGGCAACTCCCAGCAGCGCCGGCCGGTTCTCATATTCAATGCGTTGCAGGCTCAGCTCGATGGGCACCACAGAGCCGTCTTTGCTGACATGGGCGGTCTCGAAAATTGCCTTCTCTACCTCTTTTAATTTCTGCATCCGCTCCGGGACCAGAGCGGCGTACTGCGGCTCGACAAACTGGCCGGGTTTCATCTGCAGCAGTTCCGCCCGGGAATACCCCAGGCGATCACAGGTAACCTTGTTCACCCCGATCAGGGCGCCCTCCAGGTCATAAATCATAATGGCGTCATGGGTGCTGTCAAAAAGGCTACGGAATTTTTTTTCCGAGGCGGCAAGCGAGTGCAGATGCATGGCGTTTTTAATGGCCAACGCGGCCTGATTGCCCATGGTCTGATAGAGTGACACCTCAGCATCGGTAAATTTTCTCTGCTGCAGGGTATGACCGATCAATACACCGAACACCTCATCGCCGATCATGATGGGCACGCCCAGAGCAGAAGATATCGTGTACTTCTCTATGAAAGACGGCACGGCAAAGCGCTTTTCCGTTTTGAAATCGACCACTGCCGCCGGTTTCTTTTCCTGCACCACATAGGTTGACAGCCCCAGGTCCCTGAGTTCCAAGACAGTACCGATTGCCGACTGAGAAAAGCCAATGGTATCCGTGGGAATCAAGGCATTCTTTTCCTGGGTCAGAATCATTACGGTGGAGAAATCAAAGCGCAGCAGCTCCTGCGCCAGACTGATTACCTGGCGGTATATGGTCTGAAGATCCTTGGTGCTGCTGAGAATTTTCGACAAACCGAGAAGCTCGCTGAGATTTTTTTCCCGGCGTCTGCCTTCAGTGACCGGCAGCACAACCTCAAGAGCAGAGGTAATGTTGCCCTGATCATCGTAGAGGGGGGTGGCGATGATCTCCGAGTAGACCGGGTTGCCGTCCTTGTCTCTGCCCGCCGCTTCTGTGCGCACCACCTCCCCGCCTGTGGCGAAAATCTCCTTCACTCCGCAAAAAGAGCAGATATCCTCCTGCCCGTTAAATGTTTTGTAACAGCACTTTCCCGGCACATTACCAAACATATCCGTGAGGATCTTATTGGCCCAGAGGATGCGGTACTCTCTGCTGATAACACAGAGCCCAACACCGATATTCTCGGTAACAATCGCCAGCTTGTTCATTTCAAGACGCAGTTGTTTTTCAGCTTTGCGGCGTTCGGCAATTTCCTCATTAAGTTCGGTATTCTTGTTCTGCAGCTCAAGGGTCCGTAGCTCGACAATGCTTTCAAGCTTCTCCTGATGTTTTCTGAGTTCATTCTCCGCCTTGCGCCGCTCCCTGATTTCCTTCTCATTCTCATAACTAACCAGCAAGGAGTTGCGGATGATACGGAAGACCTCCCTGTAGAGGAGCGCGCAGCCGAGCATGTACACCAGCAGCATAATGCCCATGGCCGTGTGGATCTCATCGCCCACCAGGAAAAATTTGCAGGTGAGAGGGAGAATTACGGGAAAGAGGTAGAGGAAATAAACGTTTTTTACGGCGGAAGTCGAAGCCGAGGCCCCGGCCACCATGCCGCCCAGGACAAAGGCGATAAAAATCTGATGGGGAGTTGAGTGCGGCGGGAAAAAATAAATACCGGCAAATCCCCAGACAATGCCGGAGATCATCAACCCGGCATTGAACAGAAGCCCCCACTTGCTTGCCTGCAAGACTCGCTCCCGGGCGGAACGCTGATAGATTTTGTACAGAACATAGCGAGCAAGAGAGATGACAACAACCGCGGCAACCCAGAGCAGCAGAGCTAACGGGGAACTGACATCGAGAAGAACGACGGCAAGGATAAGCGAATTGAGCAGGTTGGCCAGCATACTCGCATGCAAACCCGCATAAAGCTGATCTACCTGGTCCGCATATAATTTCCGGTCAATCGGCTTGCAGTCCATAGGAGGATTTTTTCTCAGGCATACCGCTTGATAATTAAAAAAGCTTTTGAAGCTGGCCGGATGATACCGATCATTAGTTAACGGAGCCGGGATTTACCGATTATCCTCCGACCGATCGGACTGGGAGCTTCGCCCCGTCAAATATGAGGTGCTTTTCACATATTGGTCATAATTCATTATATAGATGTCGGCCAGGGTCAGAAACCCGGTGGCGATGAGCGGTCCATAGATAATGCCCATAACCCCGAACACCTGCAGACCGCCGATGATGGATAAAAAGACGAGCAGGGTATGCATCTTCACCTTTACCCCCACCATTTTCGGCTTCAGCAGGTACTCCACGCTCAAGGAGAGAACCATATAGAATATCACCATGGCCAGCCCCTGCGTCACATTGCCCTGCAGCAGAAGGATGAAGGCTGCCGGCAACAGAACCAGGCCGATGCCGACAATGGGTAGAAAAGCGAGAATTGCCATCGCCACACCCCAGATAATCGGTGATGAGAATCCCCAAAACCCTAAGACCACCCCGCCCACAACACCTTGAATCAGGCCGCATATCCCGTTGCCGATCAGAATGGCCCGGCTGATTTCTTCAAACCTGCTGATCAGTCGTTTCTCATGCTCATCCGGCAGGGGAGAGAGCCGCATGATATAATTCACCAACCGCCCCCGGTCGATGAGCAGAAAAAAAATGATGAGAACCATCATGAAAAAATGAAAAATAAACTGGAGAATGTTGGCCGCCCAGGAGCTAGCCTGATTATAAACAAAAAGCGCGATCATGCCGCCGAACTTGGACAGTTCAGTGCCGAACTGCGCCAGCTCAAGATGTATGCCGTATCCCTCCAGCAGCAGCTTGAATCTGCCAAGCAAAGCGTTCCCTTCAATAAATTCGCTGAATTTTACCGCCCAGTTTGTCCCTTTTGTCAGTTGAAAGAGTGCATAGGCCTCTGTGGACAGGGAACCGACAAAAAAGATAATCGGCACGAATATGAGCAGCACAATCAGTACACAGGTAATGAGCGAGGAAAACTCGGCCGAAAGTTTTCTGTTGAGAAAAAGATAAATCGGATCAAAAATTGTGGCCAGCAGGTAAGAAAGAATGATAATTGAAACAAAGGGCCACAAAAGGACACTCAGAAGATACGTAGCCAGAAGCATCAGGCAGAGGAAATACAGCAGAACTAGGGGACTGGGTTGCAGCTTTCTCATGTGTCGTTCTTGTCCGTAAATATGAAATAAGTTGTTTCAAAGGCTGAGAGAATCAGCTATATTAGAAGATCTTTTGCTTTGATTTTCGCAAGCAAATGATGATCAAATAACGCTGTACTATATATTATATTAAATATAATAGACATTTCTATTAGAACATTTTTTATGCAGAGGAATATTCAGGGCCGGCAAATTTTTCATTGCTCCCCGCCACCAAGATTTCCGCCTTTCCTCAGGAGTTTTCGATGAATATTTCAATTGAAACAGTGCCCGAAGCCCAGCTCAAGCCAAAGCCCCAAGGGAAAGCTCTGGCCTTTGGCGCCCTGTTTACCGATCACATGTTTGCCATGGAATATGACAAGGGGCAGGGCTGGCATGATGCCAGGATTACCCGCTACCAGAACTTTTCCTTTGATCCCGCCGCCATGGTCTTCCATTACGGCCAGGCGATCTTTGAGGGGCTCAAGGCCTACCGGGGTGCCAACAATGATATTTTTCTTTTCCGCCCCAAGGACAACCTGGGGCGCATGAATATGTCAGCCACCCGCATGTGCATGCCGACCTTTGATGTTGAGGAGGTTTTCGCCTGCCTGCAGACTTTATTGCGGACCGAGCAGGACTGGGTGCCGGACGCCAAGGGCGCCTCGCTCTATATCCGTCCCACCATGATTGCCACCGAGGCGGGGCTTGGTGTGCGTCCCGCCAAAAAATACCTCTTCTTTATTATCCTGACGCCGGTGGGAGCCTATTACCCTGAAGGTTTTAATCCGGTAAAGATTTTTGTAACCGATAAATATGTCCGGGCGGTACCCGGAGGAGTGGGCACCGCAAAAACCGCCGGCAATTACGCGGCCAGCATCACAGCTGCGGTCGAGGCCCAGCAGCAGGGCTTCACCCAAGTCCTCTGGTTGGATGCGGTCCATCGAAAATATATCGAAGAGGTCGGCACCATGAATATCTTTTTTGTCATTGGTGACGAGATCATCACCCCGCCTCTCGGCGGCAGCATTCTCGCCGGCATCACCAGGGACTCGGTTATCCAGCTTCTCAACGACTGGGGCCGTAAAGTTGTGGAACGCCCCATCACCATTGACGAAGTTTTTACCGCCAGCACAAACGGCATACTGCACGAAGTCTTTGGTACGGGAACCGCGGCTGTCATTTCACCGGTCGGCTCCCTTTTTTACAAGGGCAACACCTGTTCGGTAAATAACGGCAAGACCGGCGACATTGCCCAGCGCCTTTTCACAGAACTGCAGGACATCCAGCACGGGCGGCAACCAGAATCCCATGGCTGGGTTGTAAAGCTGTAATTTTTTTTCTCCCCCTCTCTTGATTTTTGAAATACCCGTCACTATTGTTTGCCCAACTAGGAAATTGGCCCTATACCAGGTCCGATTTCCTAGTTTCGTAGAAGTCCTTACCGGTCCTTTCATTTTACAGCAGGACTTTATCAGGTTGCGGCTTGACGATATCCGGCATACCTGCAGTTGCCAGATGTATGACCGGAGCTGTTTTTCCTGGGTTATCAAAAATTTTAAATCAATCTATTTAGCACGGAGGTTTTAGATGAAAATTCGTCCATTGAATGATCGTATTCTGGTCAAAAGACTTGAGAGTGAAACAAAAACTGCCGGAGGTATTATCATTCCTGACAGCGCCAAAGAAAAACCGGTGGAAGGCGAAGTAATTGCTGTCGGTTCAGGCAAACTGAACGACAAAGGTGAGCGAGTAGCCCTGGAAGTGAAAAAAGGCGACTTCGTCCTGTTCAGCAAATATGGCGGAACTGACATAAAAGTTGAAGGCGTTGACCATCTGATCATGCGTGAGGATGATATCCTTGGCGTGATTGAGAAATAAAACCGTTTTGCATTTACCACGACTTACCTGTTGATAATTAAAAAATACAAACAATAATCGCCTGTCGTCCGGATTCACCATGTCCGGCTTTTTTTCACAGGCGAAGAAAGGAGAAAGATTATGGCGAAAGACATTAAATATGGTTCCAAAGCCAGGGAAGAAATCCTGATTGGCGTCAATACCCTGGCTGATGCGGTCAAAGTGACCCTTGGCCCGAAAGGCCGCCACGTTCTACTGGAAAAATCCTTCGGTGCCCCCACCATCACCAAGGACGGTGTCAGCGTTGCCAAAGAAATCGAGCTGAAAAACAAATTCCAGAACATGGGCGCCCAGATGGTCAAAGAGGTTGCCTCCAAGACCAGTGATGTTGCCGGTGACGGTACCACCACCGCCACGATTCTGGCCCAGTCCATCTATACCGAAGGCTCCAAACTGGTAGCCGCCGGTCACAACCCGATGGAAATCAAACGGGGAATCGATAAAGCGGTTACAGCGGTCGTCGCCGAGCTGGCCAATATCGCCAAACCAACCAAAGAGCAGAAGGAAATTGCCCAGGTCGGCACCATTTCCGCCAATAATGATTCCACCATCGGCAAAATTATTGCCGAGGCCATGGACAAAGTAGGCAAGGAAGGGGTTATCACCGTTGAGGAAGCAAAATCCATGGATACTTCTCTGGATGTTGTTGAAGGTATGCAGTTTGACCGCGGCTACCTTTCTCCTTACTTTGTCACCGACCCGGAGAAAATGGAAGTCAACATTGAGGATGTCAGCATCCTGATCAATGAGAAAAAAATCAGCAACATGAAAGATCTGCTGCCGGTCCTTGAGCAGGTTGCCAAAATGGGCAAACCCCTCCTCATCATCGCTGAGGACGTGGACGGCGAAGCACTGGCCACCCTGGTGGTCAACAAACTGCGCGGCACCTTGAATGTAGCGGCTGTTAAAGCCCCCGGTTTCGGCGACAGAAGAAAAGCCATGCTGGAAGACATCGCCATTCTCACCGGCGGCCAGGTGATTACCGAAGATCTCGGCATCAAGCTCGAAAACGTGACCCTCGATGACCTTGGTCACGCCAAGCGCATTCTTATCGACAAGGACAACACTACCATTATCGATGGCGCAGGCGACAAAGACAAACTTGCCGCCCGCGTAAAACAGATCCGCGCCCAGGCAGAGGAATCCTCCTCTGATTATGACCGCGAGAAACTGCAGGAACGTCTGGCCAAACTGATCGGCGGCGTGGCCGTCATCAATGTAGGCGCTGCCACTGAAATCGAAATGAAAGAGAAGAAGGCCCGGGTTGAGGACGCACTGAACGCAACAAGAGCCGCGGTTGAGGAAGGAATCGTTCCCGGCGGCGGTGTTGCTTACATCCGTTGCCTCAAAGCGCTTGATAACCTGAAGCTGGAAGGCGAGCAGGCTTTGGGCATCAACATCATCAAACGCGCCCTGGAAGAGCCTGTGCGCCAGATCGCCGCCAACGCCGGCTGCGAAGGCTCGGTTGTGGTTGAACATGTGAAAAACCTCAAAGATGCACATGGCTTCAATGCAGACACCGAACAGTATGAAGATCTGTTCGAGGCCGGCGTCATCGACCCGGCTAAAGTTACTCGTTTTGCCCTGCAGAATGCAGCCAGTGTATCCGGACTTCTGTTGACTACCGAGTGCATGATCGCTGAACACCCCGAGGAAAAAGCTGACGGCGGCGGTATGCCGGGCGGAATGGGTGGTATGGGCGGAATGGGCGGCATGGGCGGAATGATGTAATCCGCTGTTCATTTTTTATTGACAATGTGAAGAAAATTTACCATATACATGGTTCTTCACATTGTCTTGTTTTTTAATGTTACCTCTGTTTTCAGCGGTAACATTTTTCTATAATACGCCGGCATAAAGCGGGTAGAGAATACGGCGATGTAGCTCAGATGGTTAGAGCATACGGCTCATATCCGTAGTGTCCGGGGTTCAATTCCCTGCATCGCCACCAATACATAGTCCGGAGAAATCCAGGACGACCCTAAAAGCCCTTAGAAATAAGGGCTTTTTCTTTTTCTGTTGTCCGACAGAGTATTTACCCTTTCCCCCAGCAGAGATACCCCCAAAAAGGAGGGAAACCTTATGCCTAGAAGGATTACGCCGCTGACCGACACCAAGGTTAGAACGATCAAGCCGGCAGAAAAACCCCAGAAACTTTTTGACGGTGGTGGTCTTTTTCTCCTGGTCACTCCGACCGGCGGCAAACTTTGGCGGCTCAAGTATCGTTTTGGGGTATCGAGAAGCTGTTATCCATTGGCGCATACCCCCAAACATCTTTGGCCGAGGCCAGGCAGAAGCGTGACCAGGCAAGCGCATTGATTGCCAATGGCGTTGACCCAAGCGACAACAAGAAGGCACAGAAAGCGGCAGAAACCCAAGAAACGGAAACTTTCGAGGTCATCGCCCGAGAATGGCACACTAAGTTTTCCCCTTCCTGGGCAGCGAGTCATGGGGGCAAGATCATCCGACGGCTCGAACTCTGGGCTCCAGACCGATCAAGTCCATCACCGCGCCGGAACTGCTGACGGTTTTACGCAGAATTGTGGTGGGGTGAGTGACTTTACGCCTGCACAGCTCGCTCATCGATAGCCTTCATTTGCCTATATCCCCGGCTGATTTAACCTGCTGGTAAACAGCGCGCATTAAGTGGCTGGCAGCTACATTTCTGAAGGATTCGTCATTCATCAGGCGGACAAAGATCTCTTCGTTGCCATCCATGCGCTCAATAAACAGGTTCTCGAGCTGCTTGTTGAATACCGGCTCGAAGTTTTCGATGCTGTTGACCATGGCCGCCTGTCGTAACAGCTCGTTGGCCACGGCGGTCTCGCGGACTTGGTCAAAGAAGAGTTGGTCGGCTGGGGTAAACTCAGTGCCGAATCTTTCGTTCAATTTTTCAACCAACGTTGAGAGTTGAACTTCTTCATCAGGCTGACCAGTACCAACCTCAGTGGGACCATAAAGTTGCTCAGGTTCACCAGTCGAAAGGTCAATTGCTCCTTCACTGATTTTTTGAAGTCGGTAGTATTTCAACTCTACATCATCGTCTACCTGTATTTTCCGCGTGTCACCGGTATAGGGGAGCTTGGTGAGCAAAAATCGAGCATAGGTGTATAACTTCTCATGCTCTGAATCCTGGTAGGGGATGATTTGCGACACAAAACTATAGAGGTTCCGAAAACTCTGGAGTTGCCCCTTCATTAGGTCTTGGTCTTCATCTGCCAATTCCTTGAACCGATCGACAGCAACGTCGAGAATCGCATTGAGCCGCTTGTGTTCGCCACCTGTCGGATTAAGCCGGTTCCTGAACCAGATTTCGCACCAGTCATTTACTTCCGCACGGGTGAACACCTTCCATTTTTCAAGACTATAGGCCAGGGTGTTGAGCTGCTGCGGGTCGGTGTCGTCGCCCTTGTCCGTCGTCTCGTAATATGGTTTGAAGGCAGTGTAGATGTCTGCAGGTTCGTTGACAAAGTCGAGCACGAAGGTGTCGGTCTTTCCTCGCGTCGTTCGATTGAGCCTTGAGAGGGTCTGCACCGCCTGAATTCCCGATAATCGCTTGTCGACGTACATGCTGTGCAACAGTGGCTGGTCAAAGCCCGTCTGGTACTTTTCGGCCACCAGCAAGACTTGGTATTCCTCGGTGTTGAACTTTTCCGGCAGCTCGGATTCTTTGATGCCGTTGTTCATGCTCACTTCGGTGAACTTCCTGCCGCCAAACTCCTTGAGCGTGATCTCGCCGGAGAAGGCCACCAGTGATTTGACGTCGGTGTAGCCCTTGTCCTTGATGTACTTGTCAAACCCCAGCTTGTAGCGCACGGCGTGTTCGCGCGATCCTGTCACCACCATCGCTTTGGCCCGGCCACCGATCTTGTGGCGGGTATGGGTGCGGAAATGCTCGACAATGACTTCCACCTTCTGAGCGATCTCGTAGTCGTGAAACTCAACAAA
The DNA here is from genome assembly GCA_018897105.1 of Pseudomonadota bacterium. Lineage (GTDB taxonomy): Bacteria > Desulfobacterota > Desulfobulbia > Desulfobulbales > SURF-16 > SURF-16. Next base: position 34,742 of record JAHILF010000090.1, on the reverse strand, counting down.
CCGCGCCAGTGCGCGTGCGGCCTTGCGGCGCGGCACTTCGGGATCAGCCTCAACCTTCTGGATCAGCTTGTAGTAGCGCTTGTAGCAGGTGTAGTGCGCCAGCACGTCGTGAATGAAGCCTTCCTCGATGGCCTGCCGCATGCTGTAGTGGTGGAACGGTGCTTTGCCAGCGGGACCGGGCTCGTTGAAAACGGCCAGTGTTTTGAACTTCGGCGTTGCCGTGAAGGCGAAGAAACTCAAATTGGGCTGCTTGGCGCGCTTGAGCTGTTCGCGCAGTAACTCTTTCTTCGCTTCCTCACTCAGGGCGTCATCATCCATGTCGAGCAGCTGCTCGGCGATGGCTGATTCAATGCCGTCCCTGTTCAATATCTTGCGCAGTTCCATCGCGGTTTCGCCGCTCTGCGAACTGTGGGCCTCATCCACGATGACCGCGAAGCGCTTGCCCGCTGTCGCAATGGCAACATTCTTGCCGTTGGCCTCCATGGTGCGGATGGCCTGGGTGATAAAGGGGAATTTCTGAATGGTGGAAATGATGATCGGCACGCCATCGGCCAGCGCCTTGGCTAGTTGCTGTGTGTTTTCATCGATCTTCTGCACCACGCCCAGCTTGTGCTCGAACTGAAAGATAGTATCCTGCAACTGCTGGTCGAGCACACGGCGGTCTGTGATCACCACCACTGAATGAAAAATCTTCTCGTTGCCGGCGTCGTGCAGACTGGAGAGCCGATGCGCCAACCAGGCAATCGAGTTCGATTTACCGGAGCCGGCGGAATGCTGGATCAAGTAATTGTGCCCCGAGCCATGCGCTTGCGCGTGGTCAGTCAGTTCGCGCACCGCGTCCAACTGGTGGTATCGCGGGAAGATCATCGACTCCTTGCGATGGCGCTTGATGCCCTTCGCGGTGACGACCGTCTTTTCCACTACATCCAGGTGAATGAAGCGGGCCAGGATGTCCATCAGGCTGTCACGGGACAATACCTTGTGCCAAAGGTAAGTGGTGCGTACATCGCCAGCCGCTGGCGGGTTGCCTGCGCCGTGCTCATGCCCCAGGTTGAAGGGCAGGAAGAAGGTGTCCTTGCCTTCCAGCTTGGTGGTCATGGCTACCTGCTCGGTATCTACGGCGAAATGCACCAGACAACGCTGTTTGAAGGAAAACAGCCGCTCCTTGGGGTCGCGCTCAAACCGATACTGATACTTGGCGTTCTCCACGTTCCAGCGCGTGGCCGACATCGGGTTTTTCAGTTCCAGGGTGGCCACGGGCAAACCATTCACCGCCAGCACCACGTCCGGGATGGCACCACTCTTGGTGTTAACCTGTCGCACGATGGTCAGGCGGTTTTCATCGTAACGGCAGGTAGCGGAGGGGTCGAGCCCGGTGTTGGGTGCAAAGTAGGCCAACCGCACCGTCTTGCCCACGCACTTGAAGCCCTCCCGCAAGATCGCCAGGGCGCCTTTGGCGGCAAGCTCCTTCACCAAGCTGTCCAGCAGCATTTTCGGGGCTTTGGCCGCATCCAGTTGGGTCAGGCGCGTCCAGATCTTGGGCTGGGTCTTCTGCACAAAGGCGACGACATCGTCTGGAAACAGCGCCATTTCCGGGTCGTAGGTGTGGGGGTCACCTTTCTCGTAACCGCCACTGTTGATCAGCGCGTGCTCGATGTCCTTTTCAAAGTCGATTTCCTTGTGCAACTTTCTCCCCCTTTCCATGCCTTGAATTCGGCCTGTTAGCGAATCACCTCAATATTGCTGTTTTCCAAATCCGCCAGCGCCATGCCATTCACGTCAGCATAACGATAGTGGCGTATCGTGTGATCACGCTGCAGGTACTTGCCGTCCGCGTCCAGATAGGGGCTGGGGTCCGGATGGTTGCTCAGCACGTACTTGGTGGCCTGGATGGCGCTGCGTTTGGTGGTGTAGGCGTTGATGGTGGCGTGCAGCGCCTTGAGCCAATCCACACTCGCTTTCAACTGATCCGGCACATCGTACGGAATGCTCTCCGACTTGAACTCCAGGCAGTACACGTGCAGTTTGTTTCTGCGCAGGTTGAACACCACGAAGTCGCAGCGCTTCGACCAGGGCTTGGCAGTGTCATCTAGGAAATGAAACAAAGGCAGCGAGGTGCCGTTCTGGTATCCAGCTTGATCACCAAGGTCTCGCCCGTGGCCTGCAAGCTCAACTTGTATTCAATGGGCGTAGTGCCGCTTCGACCGAACACCTTCTCCTTCAATACCACCTCGGTGGCACTGGCCTGCGGCGCGCCATAGTGGTTGGTATTCAAATAGGACTTCAAGCAGTTGAAGTACCCCTGTGCATTCAACGCCATTTGGACTCGCCTCCCCTCATCAGGCCATACCTTGGGCCGGCTGTGGGATTTGAAAACCACGCACGTCGATTTTGCCGGTGACGGCATTGGTTATCAGAGCTGACCTGTATTCCTGTAGTTTTGCGATAACTTCAAGTACTTTATCTTCCTGATCAAGAATTGGGCGGATTTGGCTAATTAATGCTCCCGCGATTTGACGCTGCTCATTCAATGGCGGCATCACAAATCTAAGCGACTTGAAATCTCCAAGGGAAAATCTTCCCCTTGTTGCCTCCACCGAAACTGTTCTGATTACAAAACGACCGTATTTTGAATTAAAAAGCAGCGTCAAATACTGACTGTCCGCAATTTCATCGTTTAGTTTTATCCTAACAACATCTTGGGTAACTATCCCACTCGGAGCATCTTCAGGATATATTGCGGCATCCCCAGGAGGATCTCCAACTTTTGCCAAGAGCAAATCACCCGGATCAACGCGACAAAAATTTAACTGTTCAGCTTTTTCTTCCGTGACGTAGCTTGATGATTTTCTGAAGAATCTGTTTGGCTTGACATCACCTGAGTAAATGACCGGCACACCATCATCAGTTAGTTCGGATGACAGTAGATCACTTCCAAATGGGCCATTTACAAATGAGTGCCTTTGCTGAGCAGCCATATAATTCAACTTAACTCCACGCTTCCAATGAGATGGAACACTTCCCAACCACTCTACTTTCGAATCCTTCATCGGCGCCGAGGGATCAAGCCCCTTGGTGACGGCATGGCTGATCAGCGCGGTGCGTTTTTCGGCCAGCTTGTCGAGCAAGGCTTTCTGCTTGGCAATCAGGGCATCGATTTGGGCGGTCTTGAAATCTAGGAAGTGGGCGATGGTTTGCTGTTCTTCAATCTCGGGCAACAGTACCGGGAGGTTTCCAATGAAATTCCAACTGGCTCGCGGCATTTTGCTGCCATAGGTTGATGAATCAACGATATTGATGAAATCACGGGAAAGCATGTAGTACTTCAGAAACTCGGCATGCAATTCAGCCTTACTTCTTACGACCAACGCTTCGCTCGAAATCAATCCATTCTGTTGAGCCAAGTGAACTTTGGCCAGATACGGTCGCAACTTCCCGAACAGTACGTCTCCTGCCAAATACGACGATGCCACCCCTTCGCTATTGCTAATTTCACCGTCGATCTTTCTCCCTGTCCACGACTCGATGTGTTCGAGACCGAGATAAGGCAAAGATGACTCTTCAACGCTTACTTTGATATTGATGAGATCGACCGAAAACTTTAGTCTTTTGACTCGCCAATGAAGGGGCTTATCTTGCAGCCATGCGACCCCGGAGCTATCCAACTCACTGTATTGGGCATATCCCATCACACCACCTCGCGCAACATGGCCATGATCTCTTTTTCCAGCTGGCTGATTTCGCCCGCAATCTCCTCCAGCGGGCGCGGCGGCTGATAGACATAGAAATGGCGGGTCAGCGGGATCTCGTAGCCAACCTTGGTTTTGCCGTGGTCAATCCAGGCATCGGCAACGTGTGGCAGGACTTCGGCCTTGAGGTAGTGCTCGCAGTGGTTTCGCACCAAGGCCAGCAGCCTGTCGTGACCGGTTTCGTTGTCGTAGCCCAGCGGCAACGGCAAGGTAATGTCAGCCGGCAAGGCCACGATTTCGGTGTCCCGCAGCTCGGCATCGGGTTCGGGCTTGCCTTTGGCGTCCAGGCAAATGTCTGCCTTGGGGTCACGCTCGGACAGCGCCGCCAGCATAGCCTTCTTGACCGGGGCGCCGACCTTGATGCCGGCCTTTTTCAAGGCGGCTTCGAGCACTGACTCGAAGGCAGGGCGGTTGCGGTAGAGCATTTCACCATCCATGCCTTGCAGGGCGGCTTTGATCGCGGCCTGGGCTACTTGCCCGGCAGCGACTTCGGCGCGATAGGCGGCCTCGTCCTTGCGCTTCTTGCTGCTGGCCAGATTGGCGAAGGCGCTCTGATCATCCAGCCTCTCGATGCGCTCACCGCTCACTTGGAAGTTCAGGCGCAGCGGCCGCTCGACGGTGATTTTGAGAAAGCCGAACTCCCGGTTAGCAAATAGCTTACTGCACACCCGGCGCTCGGGCTTGCCCACTGTTTTATTGTCTTGGGGCAGCACTTCGCTGGTTCCTTCGTGGTCATGCTCGGCGTACAGGCGCACCAAGTCCTTGATATGGTCGTCCGACAACTCATTGCGCTTGTTGCCCAGGCTCTTGTCCATCTTCTTGAAATGCCGGGTGCCGTCGATCAACTGCACGCGGCCGCAGCGATGGGCGGTCTTCTTGTTGGTGACGATCCAGACGTAGGTGTAAATGCCGGTGTTGTAGAACATCTGGTCTGGCAGGGCGACCACGGCATCGAGCATGTCGCGTTCGATAATCCAGCGGCGGATATTGGACTCACCCGATCCGGCATCACCGGTAAACATGGGCGAACCGTTGAAGACGATGGCAATCTTGGAGCCGTCGCCGCCCACGCTCTTGCCTTCGACCAACTTGGGCGGGTTGTGCATCTTGGAGATCATGTGCTGCAAAAAGAGCAGCGAGCCGTCGTTGATGCGCGGCAGGCCGGCGCCAAAGCGGCCAGAAAAGCCCTGGTCTTGGTACTCTTCGCGCACGAAGTCTTCTTCCGGCTTCCACTCCACACCGAACGGCGGGTTGGCCAGCATGTAGTGGAATTTCTTATCCTGGTGGCCGTCGTGCGGCACGAAGCCATTGGTCTTGTTCTTGGCGTCCTTGAGCCCCAGGGTATCGCCATAGATCAGGTTGCCAATCGGCTCATCTTTAATCAGCAAATCAGAACAGCAGATGGCGTAGGCCTCGGGGTTGTACTCCTGGCCGAACAGCTCGATGTGGGCATCCGGATTGAGCCCGCTGGTCTGGCCGTCGCCGCAGATGAATTTCTCCGACTCCGACAACATGCCGCCGGTACCGGCAGTCGGGTCGTACACGCTGCGGTAGATGCCTTTCTCGTAGATACCTTTCTCGCCGGTGAACAGCAACTGCACCATCAGGCGAATGACTTCACGCGGCGTGAAGTGATCCCCGGCCTCTTCGTTGGCTTGCTCGTTGAACTTGCGCACCAGCTCTTCGAACAGGTAGCCCATCTGCAAATTGCTGATGGCCTTGGGCGACAGGGTGATGTCTGCCGAACAGAACTCCCTGATGATCAAGAACAGGCGGTTGGCTTCGTCGAGCTTGGCGATCTCGGTTTCAAACTCGAACTTGTCGAAGATGTCGCGGGCGCGCGGCGAGAAGCCCTGGATGTAGGCGATCAGGTTGCCCGCGATGTTGGGGGCGTCGCCCAGCAACTTTTCAAAGGTGAAGCCGCTGGTGTTGAACAGCTCTTGCTTGCGGTCGGTGGCGGCGATACGCGACAGGGCCTTATCCAGCGCCGGGCCGGTGATGCCTTTGTCTTCCAGCCGCTTCTTTTCGTCGAGCACCTTCTGTTTGTTCTCAGCCAGCACCAGATCAAAGCGGCGCAGGACAATCAGCGGCAACATCACGCGTCGGTACTGCGGCGGGCGGTAGGGACCACGCAGCTTGTTGGCGATATTCCAGATGAAGCCGACGAGGTTTTGGTGTTGTGAGTTTTGCATGAAAAATTCCTGAATGCCGTTAGTGTGTTGTCTATCGCGTGTTCGTCCTTGGTGTCCCAGGTGTGTTTTTCTCTTGTGGTCAGCGCCTAGCAGAGCCTGCCGGCACTCATCCAGTGTCTCTTCTCGACCTTTAGGCAAAATAAGAATACAAGAGGGGAATCACCTCAGGCATTTTTTACTGGGAAATACAGCAATGTACAGTAATGTTCGAATTAATCCAAACTAATTGAAAATACCATGTTCGAGGGAGGAAAAAGATGGCTCGTCCACCCATTGCCAATCAGGAGTTTGAGAACCTGACACTTGCTCGCGGCGAAGGCCTTGAATCGATTCGAGGTTAATTCCAAGTTTCGTGATTTCAAGGCAATTTAAAATTTCAAAAAATACCCTGCAGGAAATTCACTTACCGCTTATTCCGGCTGTTATTCTTTATTGTCACTTCTCGATAAAAGTGCTACTCATCTTCTTTGACCAGATAAAATCCGCGTAAAAATTCCTATATCTATATTAATGATGATCGAGGCCCACTTCGGCGATTCAGTCCACCAGGAGTTTTTACAGCGGCTGCGCGCTGAACCGCAGTAAAACTCTTATTTCGCTGGGCGTCACAACAAAGCACTAGGATGATCCAGCATTACAGCAGCTTGCCTGGGAGTATGGGATGCTCCTTGAAACTGTTTGGTGGACAGCGGTCCTTGGGTGAGATGAGCAGAAGCCATGGTGGCACTATTCTGAGAATAATAAAGCAAATGACGACTAAAAGATTTCATGAAATCCGCGATCCGGTTGCGGTATTTGTTAAACTCGACACCGCCGAACGAGAAGTTCTCAATTCAGCTCCTGTGCAACGCCTCCGGCATATTCACCAGCTTGCCTTGACTTATCTCGTTTATCCAGGCGCAACGCATCGCCGTTTCGAGCATTCACTGGGGGTGATGCATCTTGCCAGCCGGGTTTTCGATGTCATCACCGACGAGGAAAACCGGCACGATGGCTGCCGAGACATCTTCCCGGCAGTCGACGAGCTGAGATATTGGCGGCGAGTTCTCCGAATGGCGGCACTGTGTCATGATATCGGCCACCTCCCATTTTCACACGCCGCTGAAGAACTGCTGCCCGATAAAAAGACGCACGAAGACCTTACTTATGCATTGATCAAAAGTCCGGAAATGGAACGGCTGTGGAATACCCTCACCCCGCCGCTTAACACTAATCATATTGCCAAACTGGCTTTAGGACAGAAAGAATTGCCCATGGAAACATTTTCCAACTGGGAAGCTATCCTTTCGGAAATCATCACCGGCAATGCCTTTGGCGTCGATCGGATTGATTATTTACTGCGCGATTCTCTGCATGCCGGCGTAGCGTACGGAAAATTCGATCATTATCGCCTGATCGATACGCTCCGAATTTTACCATCGGGCGAAAATAATTTATCCGAACCTACCCTGGGGGTCGAAGCGGGAGGCCTACACTCCGCCGAAGCCCTGATCCTGGCAAGACATTTCATGTTCACCCAGCTTTACTGTCATCCCGTCCGCAGAATTTACGACATCCATTTAAAAGAATTCCTTCTCGCGACCTTGCCAGGAGGGAAATATTCAGCCGACATAAGAAGTCATCTGCAGATCACGGATGCCGAAATCACTACGGAAATCCGCAAAGCGGCAGCAGATGAAAATCATCCCGGCCATCTGCCAGCCGTCAGAATCAGTAACCGACAACATTACCGTCTGCTATATGAAAGAAACCCTGAGGATATAAAGGCCAATCTGCAATCAGTTCAAATGGTTTTTGAAGCTGCGTGTGTCGAATTTGGTGAGGAAAATGTACGAAGGGACCACTACAGTAAAAACGCCGGAATCATAGATTTTCCTGTACTTACCCCCATGAATGGGATAGTTTCATCTTGGGTATTATCAGAAATAATCCCTACCATCCCCTCTATTGTCGTAGATTCCGTTTTTGTCAGCCCTTTGATTAAAGCAAAGGCCGCCCTGTGGCTCGCGAAAAATAAGACGGATATTATCCAGAGGGTGGAAAAGGAGGAGGAACAATGAAAAGAATGGCTCGCATCGCAGTTTTGCTCTCATTAGTGGAAGAGCTGAAAAAAAATGGCAGCTGGTGTGGAGAAACCCATATCCAGAAAACGACCTATTTCCTGCAACGGATGCTGGAAGACGATCTTGGTCTCGATTTTATCCTTTATAAGCACGGACCGTATTCTTTTGACCTAAGTGAGGAGTTAGGCCGTCTTCGAGCCGACAATCTGGTAAAGGTCGTGCCGCAGAACCCTTATGGGCCACGCATGCTTCCGGGCCGTGCTTGGGCTGACCTTAAAGAGACTTTCCCGAAAACTATTAACCGCTATGCAAAGAAAGTTTCTTTTCTTGGGCATTGGCTTGGCAATAAAGGCGTAGCGGAATTGGAAAAACTTGCCACCGCCCTCTATGTCACTAAGGAACTTAATATTGAAGGGGGGCAACGTGCAGAGAAAATTCATGAACTGAAACCGCATGTTTCCCTGGAAGAAGCAAGAGCGGCTCTGAACGAACTCGATATGCAAATGGATTCAGTGAGAGAGCTTGTTGCTGCTGTGTAGCCAACTCGATATCGCCAGTCAGGGCGATACAATCGAGGAAGCCCTTGAGAATATTCGGGAAGTTCCGGAGCTATTTTTCAATCCCGCCTCGCCCGATGAGATTCAGAATTCAGAATCACCTCACTGACACAACGATCAGAGGACCGACTTAAGCCACGCCGAGCTGAGTATTTGCACACTCCAACCCCTCATCCGCCAATTCGGCATACCCAAGAGTAAATTCGAAAGATGGGATACTTTTTGTTTTGGGGGTACTTTTGGGGGTGTTTCAGTTTTGTTGATACAAAAAAATATATAAATAACATGTAGTTAAAATATAAGTTTAATGGACTGCATCCCATAAACATAAAAAGCCGCAACCCTTTAGGGTTGCGGCTTTTTTTTTCACTTACCACCAACCGTCCGCAGATCGGGCGCGGGAAAACGGAATTTTCGCCTTATCCCCCTTCTCTTTTCAACATTTCATCGCCATCCCTAACAAAAAAAATGCTACTATAGAACGAAGAGAAGAAAAGATATCGCTTAATGGCACATTGGCAGTTGGAAATTTTTTATTGTGAATGGTTTACGCGATTGGCCGCTTTTGCAATCACGGCAAATCGACAATCAATTTAATCCACGACAGAAAGGAGGATATCCACAATGAAAACAGGATTTATAGGACTCGGTCACCTTGGCAGAGCAATAGCAGGAAGACTTGTTGAACGTGAACACTCTCTTATCGCCTGGAATAGAAGTGCCGGCAAGACAGAAGGACTAAAATGCAACGAAGTTGATTCGCCCAAGGCCGTTGCCGAACAAGCTGACATTCTGTTCTTATGCCTTTTTGACAGCCATGCCGTGCGCAAAGTCCTCACTGGCGAGAAGGGCCTGCTTTCCGGCAATATAAACGGTAAAATCATCATTGATCTGACCACCAACCATTTTACCGACGTTGTCTCATTTCACACCATTTGCAAGGAGGCCGGCGCCTTCTATCTCGAATCGCCTGTATTGGGCAGCGTTGTGCCCGCCTCACAGGGGAATTTAACGGTACTTGTCAGCGGTGACCCGTCTGCTTATAAAAAGATCAAACCTGCTCTGGAAGATATTGGGGAAAATATATTCTTTCTGGAAAAACCGGCGCTCGCAACTAAGATGAAACTCATTAACAATCTGATACTGGGAAGTTTCATGGCAACCATTGCCGAGGCAATCTCCTTTGCAGAAGATGTTGGCATGAACAAAAAGGATGCCATTGAAATCTTATCAGTCGGCGGCGGCAACTCCCTCGTCCTCAACGCCAAAAAAGCAAAACTTCTTGAGGGAGATTTTTCAACCCATTTCTCAAATGCCCTCATCTACAAGGATCTGCACTGCCTGATGGATTTGGCCTACAGCGCGAAAAAACCACTTTTTACCGGAGCTTTGGTTAAAGAGCTCTATGCAAAGGCATTTGCCGATGGACTTGACCAGGAAGATTTCTCTTCCATCTACAAGATATTTAAGACAAAATAGACTGAAGGCAATGGTCCAATCGGGCTCATTGACTCAGAGGAAACAGCCGTTACCGGCCTGTGATGCGCACTGCAGTAAATACAACACGCTAAAAGGCTGCAACCTGGATGCATGAAATGAGGTTGCAGCCTAACTTGCTGGCGGTATTACGTTTTCTCATGCCGAATAAATAATACGACGTATCTTTAGCGAAGAAACCGCATACCGCCTATTACTCCTGCAAAACAACCTTGATCAACAACACGGCAAACTGTGGCGCCTATTCTGACAAATCGTCGTCATCGTCAATCAGGGAAGGAATAAATTCTTCCTCTTCCTCTTCATCCTCCCCATCCTCCCCATCGACGACGGACAGCAATTCATCCTCATCTTCCGCGGCATAGTAAGGTGAAGGAGAATCATCGACTGCTTCCTCATCGTCGTCCTCCCTGACGGCTTTAACGATCTTGGAAGGCGGAAGAACAATCTCTGTAATCTTTTTCACTTCAGCACGAACGTCAGGATCAGCAAGACAGGCTCCACATCCTTTAAGATGTTTTTCCATAAACTCAACCATTCGGGCTGGAGCTAATGACTCTTCTTGCACTTGCACATACCATGACCGTACAAGCCTGTTTAAGCGCTCGCATTCCATTTTTTTTATTCTCCGATTAGAAATATTAAAACGTTCTGAGTCCTGCAAAAAAGCACATAAAACAAATCCAAACAACTATTGCAAGCTTTTAAAACCGGACATTACCCATCTTTTATAAAAAAAGTTGCCGTATTGGGCAAGAAGAATTACTATGATTATGTATAATTTTTTTGTCACATTCAAGCGTTACAGCACATTTTATTCTGCATTTCAATTCTAAGGAAGTGGAAAGGGCGCTGGTGGCTCTCCCGGACTTCAAATCCGGTGCACCGGGTTAACAGCTTGGTGGGTGGGTTCGATTCCCATGCACTTCCGCCATTCATACCTGAAAATAGGCCGTTTTTTATTTGAAAATGTATCCCCAGATTATCCCCAAATAAAATATGATGAACTCGTAAAAAGTCCCAAAAACGTTTTTTTTGCGTCGTAACTCATTGAGTTAGTGTCATCATTTTTTGAAATTTTGACTTTTTACGAGACCATCAAATATGGCCTATTTTTTTTGCCTCAGGATTTGAACCCTTGCACCCAAGTTATTCTTTGCCCGCAATGTCCATTATCGTCTGAAGACAATAAACTAAAATCAGACAATATCCCGAATTGAAAACTCCGAATTTGTGGGGACTATATGTATTTAAAATTTTCTGCCACTCATTAAGAAGATAAGTTTTGTCTTTCTCGTTAACAAATGCCTTAAAATCAGGTAGTTGATTGCCAAGGAAATCAAAAATTGTTCCTGCAGCAATAGCATCTGCAGTTTCATTAAGTGGAAGACTCTTGCCCGAATCTATAGTTTCGTTAAGAAGAAAAGACAGATGAATCAAGTTGCTAATTTTCATTTTATTTTTCCTTTTTACTTCATTTTGGCAAAGCTAAAAAATATATACATGTCACTTGAAGGTCTCAATCACTTGGTAATCAGGTCGATGTTTCAAAGTGAAGACGGCGGGAGTCGAACCGAAGTCTTACTTTGGAAATAAAGGGTTTGACGGTTGCTTGAAACAACGTTGCAACAGTTATGAACGTTGCTCTTCAGAGGACGCGGTTTTTTGAGCTCCGCTGCACATACGCATAGTTATTCGTCCGTGCATGCTTTCGATTCACATGTACTTCCGCCATATAAAATCAAGGGGTTATGAGCTTTTCCTTATGGCCTCTTTTCTTTGCTGTCCATATAGGTGTCAATCGTTCATCCTTCAGTCCGCTTGACTTGGGTAAGCTCATATCCATCTTAAACACTGGCATCGTCTTATGTCCAGACATTGCCATGATTTTAAAATAATCATTGCCCGCTAGGAGTTTGTCGGACAATGCCTTTTGTTTTCGAGGCTAAATCAGCCCGGTAAATTTGCTTTTAGAAACTTCCGGCAAAATCGAAAAGTTATATTAAAAAACAGCCGGCGTCATAACGAATACATCCCCTTTGGCCGGGGATTTTGTTTTCCATCTTTGACATCTTTAGATATTTAAGGCAAACATCCGCTTAATGTTCCAGGCTATGGACACACGTGTCCACTCGCCAGTAACCGCCTTAAAGCCCCGCAATAGAAATTGCCGGAATCCCATCACATGTTTGATGATGCCGAATACGAATAATGGTTCTATGGTACATTTCCGTTTTGCGTATAGTGCCCGGCCATCAGCTGTTTTAAGTTTATGCTTCATTTTGCTGATTGGGTCTGCCTACGCCGGCAGAGGTCCGGGTTTGGCAAATCGGCTGGCAAGAGGTTGGTTATGTTTTTCCCGACGTGGTGGAATGAATGGCTCTATACCAGCTTTTTCCCAAGCTGACGCGTTGCTATCACTATAATAACCGGCATCGGCCAATATGGCCTCAACTTCGCCTAATTCTTCCGGCAGGGAAGACATGTCAGAAAGAGCCGGGTTGATTTCCGGCCTGACGTCATTACGCTCGACATCGAGATGCCGCGCATGAACGGCCCGACCTTTTTGCATAAAATAATGACCCAGCATCCCATCCCGGTCGTGATGTGTTCCAGTCTGACGCAAAGCGGCAGTGAAACGGCGCTCAAAGCCATAGAATACGGCGCGGTTGATATCATTACCAAACCCAAAATAGGCACCAAGCAGTTTATTGAAGAGTCGTGCGTGACGATATGCGATACGATCAAAGCGGCTGCCTCCGCGCTTCTGGGTAAGATAAGGATGGAACGCAGCACCTTAAAGGAGTTTTCACCAAAATACACCGCTGATGTGATCATGGACAAACCGACATCCAAGGCCATGATCCCGACAACCGAAAAGGTGGTGGTCGTGAACGCCTCAACCGGTGGCACCGAGGCGCTCAAAGTTTTTTTGCAGATGCTGCCCGATGATACTCAATGCATTGTCATCGTTCAAAATATGCAGGAAAACTTTACCGCCGCCTTTGCTAAACGTCTCGACTCCATCTTCCGGGTAACCGTCAAGGAGGCCCGGGATAAAGATACCGTGGGCGTGGCTGGGCGCTCATCGCCCGTGGTGGCAATCAATCAACACCCACACCCTGCATCAAACACAGTGGCGCACGCTATGCCGGCAGGAATGCGGTGGGTGTGATCAATGACCGGCATGGGAGATGATGGGGCTCGAGGCATGAAAGAGCTGTTTGATGCCGGTGCCATCACTATAGCCCAGGATGAGGCCACCTGTGTGGTCTATGGTATGCCGAATGAAGCGGTCAAGCACGGCGGAGTACACAAGATTATGCCCTTGCCGTATATTGGCCACGAGGTCCTGCTTTTATGACGCGATTAAAGCTCGCCGCCCGACCCGCAGTAACTTGAACGCAGCCAGGGCGAACATTAACCGCCCACGTCAGAGTGGACATGATGCCGGCCTGTGGCCTCTGGCTGGTCACAACCCCGACAGCCACTGGTCCGCCAGATAAAGCCTGCCCTCACCGGCGTTGAGAACGTACAGCTGCATAGGGGCATTACTTGAAATAGCAATAAAAAAGGCCCGGGCACAAATTGCCCAGGCCTTTTTTATTGCCTGTATCTGAAACGCTCCTGCTTTAAACAGGAATATATTTGGTTAAGGGGCAATCCTTGCAACCTTCGGTTGGAAGGCCGCTGCTGGTGGTATGAATTTTCTTAATAATGGTCTTCACCGCATGTTCCGTATCGGGGAATAGACTATCCTTGCCGATTTTATCCAGCAAACCGGTGCGCTGCATGACAACCATCACCTGCCCCTTGACGCCGGACATGGCAAAACCAAGCCCCGCACTGCGCACCCGCTCAACAAGCAACTCCAAGGCCTCCTCACCGGAGGCATCCATATCATTGATGCCCCTGGCATCCAGCAGGATATAGCGCAGGTCCGGCTGTTCGTTGCGGAATTTCATTACCTGCTCATCGAGATAGCTGGCATTGGCAAAAAATAATGCGCCGTCAAAGCGGACTACGGAGATATGCCGGCAGCCCTTCAGGCGATAGTATTCAGCGCTTTTCAGCACGTTTTCCTCATGCATCGACAGGCTGGCCACCACCGGCCGCATGGATTTATAGAGGAACACGCCCATGGAAAGGCCCACACCGACCATGATGCCCTTATCAAGATGGGGAGCAAAGTAAAGGGTCACAAGAAAACTGAGAACGGAAATGGCGCCATCATACCATTGCGCCTTCCAGGCATGGGCAAAGCCCTTAATGTTGATCAGCCCGACAACGGCCATCATGATGACCGCGGCCAGCACGGCCTGGGGCAGATGGTAAAGCAGCGGCGTAAAAAACAACAGGGTGGCGACAACCATAAGCGAGGTGACAACCGCGGAAATACCGGAAACCGCGCCGGCCTGCAGGTTAACCGCGGAACGGGAAAAGGAGCCGGATGTCGCAAAGCTGGAAGTCAGCGCACCGAGCATGTTGCCCATGCCCTGGCCGATGAGCTCCTGGTTGGGATCGATTTTCTGGCCGGTCTTGGCGGCCATGGCCTTGGCAATGGCGATTGCCTCCATGAAACCAAGCAGGGAAATAATTACCGCCATGGGCAGCACCTTGAAGAAGTTTGCCGGAGTCAGCTGCGGAATGGTGAATTTCGGCAGCCCCTTGGGAATCTCGCCGACCACGTCACCGCCGCCCATGACCCTGACCTTTGCGGTGTCAAGGGCTGCATTTCTTATCCTGATGCGCCAGATGTTGCCATCGGTCTGGACCCCGGCAGGGATAGCATCTTGGGGATAGAAGGTATAATTTTCCCCCTCTTTCACCCCTTCAAATTTCATCTTGCGGACCGCACCACGGATATCTGCAGCATGTTTCTTTGCTTCTTCCATCTTTACTTCCAGGGTATCGACTTCGCCCTTCAGTTTGATCAGCTCAAACGAGGTGGTGCCATGTCCTTTTGCCTTGATGTTTTTCCGCTCTTCTTCCACCTGAAGGCTTATGGCCGCCCGTTCCTCACCCAATGTTTTTATTTCATTTTGCATGGCGTTGTAATCAGCAACCTGTTGCTGAAGGCCGTCAAGACGAAGGGCGGAAAGATCAACATAGGCGTCTTTATTGTAACCGGTGTAGTAGGAAATGAGGGTGGTAACGGCAACCGCCACCAGAACATTGGGGATGCGGCGGTTGATTTTCTTGAGCACCACCATGATGACCACGGCGGCGACACCATAAATCAAGGTCGTGATATGGGTATAATCCATGGCCGCCTGAAAGACATTGACCATGGTTTGATAATGGTGCGGTGCCGTGTCGACATAGACCCCGAAAAATTTGGAGAACTGGGATGTGGCAATGATAATGGCCGCCGCATTGGTGAAGCCGTTTACCACCGGGTGGGAAAGAAAATTCACCACCAGGCCCAGGCGCAGAACGCCGAGAGAAAACTGGAAGATACCGACGACTGCGGCAAGAACGATCGAATAGGCGATGAATTCCGCGGATCCTGCGGTGGCAAGAGGTGCAAGGGATGCCGCGGACATGAGCGACACTACCGCCACAGGTCCGGTGCCGAGCTGGCGGCTGGAGCCGAAAAGCGAGGCCACCATGGGTGGCAGAAAGGCGGCATACAATCCGTAATAAGGAGGCAGTCCAGCGAGCTGGGCATAGGCCATGGACTGAGGAATCAGGACCAGGGCAACGGTAATGCCGGCCATCAGGTCTGCTTTGAATTTGCCGGCATCATAATCGGTGAACCAGGCAAGAAAGGGGAAAATTTTGTATATCATTTAGCTACCTTATCATATCTCGTTCGCCTTTCTACGGGGCCGAAGGCAGCAGAAGGCGACTCTTGTTCTTCTTCTCTCCGGATCCGTTCGGCACTGAGGCAGCGCGGCTCCGAAAAACCAATTTAACAGTCGGACAACAGCGAGCTTTCACAGCAGGTAGTTTTACGAGATTCCAGTCAGGTAAAGACTGGCACTTCCTTATTGGCCTTAGTTGCCCATAATCTCTGCAGCGCCTCCACGCCGGCCGGCATTTCTGATGCGTCTCTCATTCTCTTTCTCCTCTCTGGAAAAAATCCAAAACACCAAAACAACCGGGTGAGGACAATGCATAACACCCGGATTACGTGTGATTTTTGAAAAGTTATTCCACACAATTTTTCCAGGTTATAAATAGCTCTCTTGCCAAGAAAGTCAAGGGAAAACTGCGCCGGAGGCCCTTCCGCATGAAACAAAATGAACCAGGATTCAGCCAATACCAAGGCTTTTACAAATTACACTTTTTCTCAGCAACTTTCCTGGCGATATTGCGGATTCTGCCGATATAGCGGGTGCGCTCCGACACACTGATGGCCTTACGCGCATCAAGCAGGTTAAAAGTATGGGAACATTTCAGGCAATAATCATAGGCCGGCAGAAGCAGATCCTTTTCCAGCAGCTTGAGCGCCTCCTGTTCGCAGGAATTAAAAAAGGAAACCAGAAATTCCACATTGGCGTGCTCAAAATTAAAGGCGGAAAATTCCACCTCTGCCTGATGAAAAATCTGGCCATACTTGACCTCTTTATTCCAGGCAATATCATAGACGCTGTTGACCCCCTGGAGATACATGGCTATTCGCTCAAGGCCATAGGTAATCTCCACGGTAACAGGGCTAAGCTCCTGGCTGCCGGCCTGCTGGAAATAAGTAAACTGGGTGATCTCCATACCGTCCAGCCACACCTCCCAGCCCAGACCGCTGGCGCCAAGGGTCGGTGATTCCCAGTCATCCTCAACAAAACGGATATCATGCTGCAGCAGGTTAAGGTTAAAGCGCTTCAGGCTCTCCAGATACAAACCCTGGGAATCCGCCGGGGACGGCTTCAGCACGACCTGAAACTGGTAATAATGCTGAAGCCGGTTCGGGTTTTCCCCATATCGGCCATCTGTCGGTCGCCTGGAGGGCTGAACATACGCCGCCTTCCAGGATTCGGGACCCAGGGCGCGTAAAAGGGTGGCAGGATGAAAGGTCCCGGCTCCGACTTCCATATCGTATGGCTGCTGAATCACGCAGCCCTGATCAGCCCAATAACGACTTAATTCAAAAATAATATCCTGAAAGTACATTTTTTCTTTCCTTAAAAAGGTGATGATACTGAAAATTTACAGGCAAATGCACAAAATAAAACAATGAAAGTATGCAGGCAAGCTAAATATAAGTAATTGATTGCCGTGTGGTGTGATCTCCCGCCTGTCCTCGACCTGCGGTCACCGAGAAAAATGAATGAGCCATTACGTTGCAGGCTGATAATGAAATATTTGCAATTGCCTAATTTGCTGTAAAATTTTCCCCCCGGTATCTTTTGACCTACTCAAGCAGTTCGTTAAATTACTATTGACAATACACCTACTTCGAGATAGACAAACGATATAAGAAATATTTTTACCGGCTCCGTATAGCGATCAGATTGATCTTTCTTAAAATTCGGCTGCCGGTAAGTAGCTTGGGGGGCAGGCATTTCATTTTAAATGTCCGCAAATCACATCTTTTTTATGGAGGGAGATATGTTAAAAAAAATATCGACATTCGCTTTGGCTGGACTTCTCGCATTTCCAGTCATGGCTAGCGCCGGCAGCACCAATGCCACCAGCGACCTGGCTGCACAAGTTGACCGACTGACCCAGGAACTCGCTAATTTAAAAGCACAGATGGCGGCCATGAGAGAAGGGCAGGGCCCGGCCACTGACATGAAGGCCCAGAAGGAAATTGCCGATCTGAAAAACCAGATGAAAGCTCTGGAAGATAACCAGAAAGAAGCCTTTGATAATCTGGATGAAAAAAGCGAGGCTTGGGACTTGGCCTCCCGCGTTCAGCTCTTTGGTGATTTCCGCGCCCGGGGTGACTGGTACAAGAATGATCTGGTTACAACCCCGACGGGGGCTCCTGATGACGAGATGGAAAATACCAGTCTTTTCACCAACCGCTTCCGTCTGAATATGCGGGTCAAGGCCACCGAGAACGTGGATTTCAAAGGCCGCCTGGCCATGTATAAAACGTGGGGCACCAGCACCCTGCCTCCCAACCTCACCTCTTTCGGCTACCCATCTTTTGATGGAACAGCATCCCGTGAGCCCAGTGACTCGATTCTCCGTGTGGATCGCGCCTTTGTCAACTGGAACAATATCGGCGGACAGCCGGTCTGGTTCTCCATCGGCCGCCGGCCCACCACCGATGGCCCCGCCTCCCAGATCCGTATGGGCCTTGATGAGAGAATGGCAACCCCGACCGCGTATATGGACTGGCCATTTGACGGAATTTCCGTGGGATATGCCTATGCTAACCTGTTCGGCATGCAGGACGCACCTGGCCGGGTTCGCATCTGCTACGGTCGCGGTTTTGAAAATGACCTGCAATACGACGCCACATCAGCGGATTTGAACGACACGGATTTCGCCGGCGTTAGCTGGGATATCTACAATAAGGGCAATAAACTTGCTTATCTGCAGTCTTTCATGGTGTACAATGCCTTTAATTATCCTTACTTTAACGATTCAGCAACTAACACTTACTACGATGGCCTGTTCCAGAGCATGGGCTACGCTAACGGCCGTGAAAACGTCGGCAACCTGCTCCATACCTCCGGCGTCTACATGGATAAATGGGAGAAGTTGAATTATTTTGTTTCCGCGGGCTGGAGCCGCACCATGCCTGATGACGATACCGGCATGTTCAATGACGTAATGACTCGCCCTGGTACAAGCAATACCGACGATGAGGATGGCTATAATATCTGGGTGGGCGCCCGTTACGACATAGACGACCTGGGGCTCAAATTCGGTCTTGAGTACAACCACGGCTCCCAGTACTGGATCGGCATGACCCCGGGCCATGACGATCTGTACAGTGCCAAACTGGCCACCCGTGGCGATGTCTATGAGGCCTACCTGATCTGGGATTTGCCCACCGGTGAGGCCATTTCCAAGTATGCCAAGACCTTCATGCGCTTTGGTTACCAGCACTACGACTATGATTACTCCGGTGGTTCTGACTGGAACTTCAAACCCTACGATTTAGATGACGCTGAGGCCCTTATGTGGGGTGCAATGATGCCCACCGTCGAAAGCGCTGATCAGGTCTATATGACCTTTGAGGTATACTTCTAAATCTCAGAAGTAGCTGGCCGGTATCGCTGCGAAAATAAATATCCCAACGATTTCAGTCCATTAATCGTAAGCAAAAAGGGGATGCCCCATATGGGTCATCTCCTTTTTGCTTTTTATTACACCTCATCACCATGCTTGCTCCTCCTCTTACCTTTCCTGCACTTGCAAATTTCCCATCCCTGGCTCATGGCATTTTCAACCGCCACGGCGGCATGAGCGCTTCCCCATATGATTCGCTCAATGTCAGCTACGGAGTTGATGACAATCCTCGCCGGGTCAAAGTTAACCGGGAACTGATCAAGCAGAGCCTTGGTGCTGACATTCTCGTTTCCGGTCGGCAGGTACATGGCAGTAAGGTTCATGTTGTCGCAAAAAAACCTGAGGCGGATGCGGAAATTTCCGGCTGCGATGCCTTGGTCAGCAATGTTGCCGGGGTTAGCCTGCTGATCCAACAGGCGGACTGCCAGGCTGTCATGCTCTTTGATCCCCAGCGGCTGGTGGCGGCCAATATCCACTGCGGCTGGCGCGGCAGCGTGACCAACATCATCGCTGCAACCATCAGGGTGATGACTGAGGAGTTCGCAACCGATCCGGGGTATCTGCTGGCGGCAATCAGCCCTTCGCTCGGCCCCTGCTGTGCGGAATTCATCCATTACGAACAGGAACTGCCTGGGCATTTTTACCCTTTCCAGGTAAGGTCCTGCTATTTTGACTTCTGGGCAATCAGCAGACACCAGCTCCAGCAGACAGGGGTAAAGCCGGCAAATATCTTTACAGCCGCCATCTGCACCGTATGTGACCCGAACTGGTTTTCCTATCGCCGGGAGAAAAAGACCGGCCGCTTCTGCAGTGTTATCGGAGTAAGGAGTGAGGAGAGTTGCTTCTGAATTCTGTCTTCTTCCCTAGTCATGCTTAGTTGTGTTACAATCATCCGCCATGAAAGCCAATCCCCGCCTACTTGCCATAACAATCCTCTGCCAAAGGCAGGAAACAGGTCAACCGGTGGATCTGATCCGGGACAACATCCTGACCAAGGCCATGCCGGACAATGCCAAAGACTCCCCGCTGGTCACAGCCCTGGTTTACGGTGTGCTCCGCTGGCAGCGCTATCTTGATGCCATCCTGCAGGATTTTTCCAGCCACCCCCTGGCAAAAATGAAAAACCTCACCCTCCAGGCCCTCCGGGTGGGACTTTTCCAACTTTGCTTCATGGACAGGATACCGCCTTCCGCGGCAGTCAATGAAACGGTCAAGGCACTTAAGGAATCCAGGCAGCCCAAGTGGCTCACCGGCTTTGTCAACGGTCTGTTACGCAACATTTCCAGGCAGATGGAGACCCTGCCCAGCCACTGGGACAATAGTCTGATGCCGCCAGCTGTGCGTCTCAGTCATCCGGACTGGCTTTATCAACGGTGGCTTGTCCGCTATGGCGAAGATCAAACACTAAGAATCTGCACAACAAATAACCACCAGGGGCCTCTTGTTCTCAGGGTCAACTCAACACTCATGACACGGGAAGGCTTTATCAATGAACTGGAAAAGAGCGGCATTGCCGCCCAGCCCGGCATTTACTGCCCTGAGGCGGTTGTGCTCCCTGATTTCCGCGGGGATATTGGCGGCCTGCCCGGTTATGCGAGCGGCACATTCATGGTGCAGGATGAGGGAGCCCAGCTGATTTCTCTGATGCTCGGGCCCTTTGGCTCTGGAAAGTACCTCGATGCCTGCGCCGGTCTGGGGGGCAAAACCGTGCATCTGGCACAACTCATCCCCGACGGCAGCCAGGTGGTTGCCATCGAACCCAATCCGATGCGCTTCAAACTGCTCCAGGAGAATATCAAACGCACGGG
This sequence comes from Pseudomonadota bacterium, assembly GCA_018897105.1. GTDB lineage: Bacteria > Desulfobacterota > Desulfobulbia > Desulfobulbales > SURF-16 > SURF-16. Next base: position 13,687 of record JAHILF010000090.1, on the reverse strand, counting down.
GATGGCCGACCGGGTGAGCTGTCGACAAACAACGCTTGGCGACTTTCAGGATGAGACCGACGGATTTTTTGCGGCCATTTTAGTTGACGCACCCTGCTCCGGTCTGGGCGTGATCCGACGTCATCCGGATATCCGCTGGAACCGCAACCCGGATGACCTGCAACGGTATCCAGCCGAACAGCTCAAACTGCTCGCAGAGGCGGCGGCACTTCTTGTTCCCGGCGGGATACTGGTCTATGCCACCTGCAGCATTGAGCCGGAAGAGAATGAGGAGGTGGTGGCGCAATTTCTGGCAGCCCAGCCTCAATTTACGCTTAGCAGCCCTCCCGATTTCCCGCCTGCAGCACAGCGCTTCGTCAATACCAAAGGTTTTTTCCAGACTCAGCCCGATGAAACCCTTGACGGTTTTTTTGCCGCCAGGCTGGTGAAAAGTAAGGAGTAAGGGGCCCCCTCCAACACATCATGCCTGGGGCACGTAGGGGCGGTTCGCGAACCGCCCCTATTCCTCACTTTTCCGTTCTCCCTTTACTTGGGTGAACGAATATCAAAATGCGGCATCTTCAACATCCTGCCGATCTCCTCCTTCAGATTAACCTGATCAGGATTCACGATGCTGTGTGTCATCAGATTGGCATACAGTTCATCCTGCTCCATGGGATGGGCATGTTCGCTAGAGCCTTCACCCTCCAGCTGAATATGGGCTGCCCAGGGAACAAAATAGTTCGTTGCCGGAAAATCGTCATATTCCGATATATCGAGATTCAGGCCGGCGATATAGAGAAGATTTCTCCCTTTGTATTCCGTGCCGCGCCGAATGGATTCCACTACCCGGGTAAATTCCAGCTGGAGGTTGATCTTGGCCGCCCGCAGTGGAGGATTTCTGGAAGTAACGATTCTTGGCATGAATTCGATGATATTTCTTTCCAGCAGGATCGATTCATCTGTTTCATGAAAATCTTCCCGGAAGAAAAACAATTCTTCGGTCAACAGGTCGCCGATGGGTTCCCCAGCCCCGCCCTTCCATTGATAGTTGGCGGCAGCTGTACGCTGTATGAACCCATCCGATACTTCGTAGACCTGTGAGGTGCTTGCGGCGGTAACAGGGCGGATTACGCCGCCATTGTCCATCTTGGCAATATTCTGCAAACGCAGGACCAGGCCATCCTTGACCGGGTGAAAGGCAAAGTCGACAAAGGTATTCTTGACGGTGATCAGATATCTGCCCTGTTCGTCACGGTGCAGGAAAATGCGCTCTTTGGCAAACTGGTATTGTTCCAGATAGGGCGTAATGACATGGGTGAGTTTGCCGCAGGAGTCGCCGACACATTTACCTATCCGCTGGGGACGGGCGTATTTTCCATAAATGCCTGTTTCCGGATCGTAGCCCACATGGCTTGCCTGGACAATGACGAGATCCTCCCCATGATGGGAGTGGGGACCGTGTCTGTCTATGGCCATAATGCCGCCAACACGGCCATGATTAAAGGGGAAAATGCCAAAATGCTTGGTGAGAAGGATAATGGGCAGGCCTTGATTTTCATCCGAACAAAAAGCCCTGGACGGCATGATCAACCCTTTTCTGAAGCCAAGGGCTTTGCAGAAGTTATAGAGCCTGGGAACAAACTCCGGATAGGGCATTGCCAGACCGTCAACCTTGAATGGCGCCAACTTTCTCGTCACATAGTACTCCCGGTATTGCCTGAACATTTGTCGAATCCCCCTTTGCCTCACATTTTTATTTTGTCATTTAAAATACATCTCCCGCAAATTTTTTGGGTAAAACTACTCAATTAAATAGATGGAAAATTTATACAGGTCAAGAATTAAAAATAATGCCCCGACTTGTCATTTCTCACGGATGGGCATACAACGACGATGGCTCAACGAGCCTTACCACTAAAATGAGCAGTAGAAAAAAAATACTGACCCAACTATGATATAAACAACTCAGTGATATTCGAGGAAAAACGGGGGATGTGATTCATACTGAAAAAGCAATTCACTCACTAAAAAAAGCACCGGTGAGCGAATTGCTTTTTTTTATTTGAAATAATTCAGCAGGGCATGCAGGGTGGTGAGCGGGTGGGGCGGGCAGCCTGGAATATAGAGATCCACGGGAAGCAAGCTGTTCAGGTCGCCGACAACTTCAGGGCTTCCCCGGAAAGGCCCGCCGGAAATGGAACAGCTGCCGCTGGCAATAACAACCTTCGGCGACGGAACAGCCTCATAAGTGGTCAGCAGTGCGGCCTGCATGTTCCTGGAGATCGGCCCGGTAACATGAATGCCATCGGCATGCCGGGGAGAGGCGACAAACTGGATGCCAAACCGGGCAAGATCAAAAAATGGAGTATTTAAAACGTTGGTATCGGCTTCGCAGGAGTTGCAACCGGCTGCGGAAACCTGGCGTAGTTGGAGGGAGCGGCCAAACAGCTTTTTAAAATGGGCCTTGGCATGCTCGGCAAGCCGGGGCAGGTTGCCATCTGTCAGCAGATGTTCTTTTTTGGCAACGCCGAGTTCAAAATTCTGGGTGAACTGGACAAAATCACCCTTTGACAGGGTTTCGCAATGTCCGCAAAAAACACAGCGGCCGAGATCAATCAAACCATTATCGGCATCAATCGCATCCTGCGGGCACTGGTCTGCACATTTTTTCTTAAGTGATGCCGGGCAATTCTTGTGAATTTTCGGCAGGCCCCGATATCTCTTATTAAGAGTAATCGGGGTCTTCGGATATTTTGAGGTACGGCACCCCTGTTCCATTCTATTCTGTATTATTTTCAACATTCCAAAATCCTCATTGGCTTTGTGCAAAAAAGCAACGATATGCAGGTATCTGCTTAAAGAATCGAAACCAAGCCCTTACAGATCAAAGCCACAATAGGAGAGGTTAAAGCTTTTGTTGCAGAGCGGAAAATCCGATATCCCCTGATTGCGAAGCGACATGGCCAGTCCTGTCCAGTTGTGAAATGAAGGATCTTTGACCTTGTAGCGCAGAATCCCGCCTTCCGCATCTGTCAGCAGGCAATGGGAAATTTCTCCCCGCCAGCCTTCATTGATGGTGACGACAAAGGAGGAGGGCGCAAGTTTGCACTCGCCAGCCAGAACACTTTCCGTTTCGACATTTTTTGCCAGCAGCGTTTCAATCAAAAGAAAGGAGTGTTCGATTTCCTCTCTGCGGACCGTTGCCCTGCTGGCGACATCACCATCGGTCTTATGATTCATATTAGCCGGCAACTCAGCATAGCATTCGGTGGGAAAACTGACCCGTGCATCATAAGCAAGACCTGAGGCTCGACCAGAATACCCGACAAGGCCGAGCTTCTCTGCCGTTTCCCTGTCCACTGTTCCCGTGAGATCAAAACGGGCCTGGACGGTGTGGGCCGTAAACAACAGATCACAGACATGCTCGACCTCAGGCTTCGTTTCCTTTATTTTGTCGATCAGGAGCTGACGCTGCTCCTGGCCCATGGTATAGGCAACGCCACCAGGACGGACAAGGCCTTTACCGAAACGGTTACCGGAGAGCACCATAAGGAGATTGAGAAACTCCCCTCTGAGCCGGCCAAAATAGGCAGCCGGAGGGTTAAAGGCCACGTCACCGCTCAGGGCGCCAAGATCGCCGATATGGTTGGCAAGACGTTCCAGCTCATGGGCGATGGAGCGGACGATTCTGGCCCCTTGATCAACAGCAACAGAGCCCAGGGCTTCCATGGCCTGGGCGTAGCAGAGACTGTGGCCGATAGCCGTATCACCGGCAATGCCTTCCACGATAACGGGCATCCGTTTCCTCGGCACCTCAAGCAGCATTTTCTCCACGCCACGATGCTGATAGCCGAGCTGGATCTCCAGGTGAAGAACCTCTTCGCCGATGCACTGAAATCGAAAATGCCCTGGTTCGATGATACCAGCATGCACCGGCCCCACAGCTACTTCGTGAATTGCATCGCCTTCCACCGGAAAATATTCGTAATTGCCGGGGATGTCCTGGCTGTAATCATTGCCAAAGACATCCTCCCTGTTCCGGTAATTGGCATGATAGCGGACATGTTTCAGCCACGGATGATCATTCGGCCGGACCCCGTACTGTTCGGCGATCTCCCGCTCGAACATGTGGAATTTCTCGCAGTCCGCGGTCAAGGCATGATAGGCTTCGGCAACATCGCTGCCGGTAACGTACAGACCGTCATCATTGCGTAAGACAGCCATGACCTTGAGTACGCCGTCATCCTCATAGGCAAAATAGTGGACAACCTGCCCGCCATTAACGGCAAAATCGAGTAATTCCCGGCGAAAAACATCAAAGGACAGATGCGGGATATCGCTTCGTTTTACTATTTCACCATTGCCAATTTTAAGGAGGTTATCCATTCAACCCACCCCCGATAGCTGTGATTGCGTTGATAATAGTTTGATAAAGACTTTCCGGGAGCCACACACAGAGGATCGCGGAGGTCAACAAAAGGGCATAGGAGGGCAGGATCCTCAGCATTTTTTCCTGCACCAGAATGTCCTCATCATGCTGGGCAAATGACATGCGCATGACGAGACGCGCAGCGCCGGCAAAAATAAGGATCAGACAGAAAATAAAAATGCCGATGCTCACAAAACGCCCACTGCGAAAAGCACCGATGATGATCAGCAGTTCACTGATGAAGATGCCGAAAGGCGGGAAACCGGAGATCCCGGCAAAACCGGCAAAAAAGGCAAGAAAGGTCTTGGGCAGCAGCTTCGCCATATTGCCTGTGTTTTTGATCAGTTTCGTACCGTAGCCGAGCAAAATATTGCCGGACGACAGAAACAGGGAGGATTTAATCAGCGAGTGATGGATCAGATGCAGCATGGCCCCGTACGTACCCAATCCCCCGATGGCGATACCGAAGGCTATGATACCCATGTTTTCGATACTCGAGTAAGCCAGCATCCGCTTGTAGTCGGTCTGATTCATAATAAAAACCGCGGCAACGGACATGGACACCAGACCGAAAACTATAAGGACATTGCTCGAATAGGTGCCGAGCCCGGCAGCATAGAGCAGGGTGTGCGTCTTATAGACTCCGAGAAACGCGCAGTTCAGCAGAGCACCTGACAAAAGGGCTGATGCAGGGCTGGGAGACTCGCTGTGGGCGTCTGGCAGCCAGGTATGCATGGGCGCCAGTCCCATCTTGGTGCCGTAACCGATGACCACAAAAACAAATCCCGCCTTGAGCCAGACCGGATCGAGATTTGCGGCCACGGCCTGCAGTGCGGAAAAGGCCAGCGGAACATCCACCTGGCCGATGTCCATGGACAGGGTGATAAAGAAAGACCCGAGGAGAGCCAAGGCAATGCCCACTGAGCAGATCAGTACGTATTTCCAGGTTGCCTCCAGAGCTTCTTTGGACCGATGCACAAAGATCAATGGGGCGCTGACCAGAGTGGTGGCCTCGATGGCTATCCACAGGACTATAAGATGATCAGCCAGAGTCACCATGCTCATGGCAGCCAGGAAAAAAAGCATACAACCAATAAAAACATGCTCATTTTCCATTTCCGTCTCTCTCATATAGGAAACGCTATAAATGGAGATGAACAGAAAGATAAAGGAGGTGACCAGAAGCACCAGAGTGCCTTCCGGAGTCGCGCGGAAATAAGCATCAAACATCGGCGCCGAGATCTTCAGCCAGCACATCCCGGTGAGCTGCACATGCAAAAGGGCGGTGATGACAAGAATGATCCTGCCGAGCTTCACAGGGAGGAATGTTGCCATTATTCCGGCAAACAGGGGTATGAGGAAAACCAGTTCTAACATATTCTCAATCCTTTAATCGTCCAAGCAGTGCGGTGTCCACATCGTCAAAAGCGCTGTTGATGTTATGCAGAACAATACCCATAATCATAACACCGACCAACAGATCGAGCAGCACGCCGAATTCAACCACATACTGAGTATGAGATTCCTTTGCCAATGCCGCACCCACAAGATAAATACCATTTTCCATCATCAGGTAACCAATAACCTGGGTAATTGCCTTGCGCCGGGCCATCAGCAAAAAAAGACCTGAGGCCATAGTGGTGATGGCGGTAATCAGCAGAAGTGCATGACCGCCGGGAAGGGAAATATTCAGCCGTTCCGTAATATAGGCTGAAATGACGATAAACGCCAAACCGGTAAAAAGTGAGGCATGATAGCCGACAAACGGCTCGACCTCCGTTCTGATTTTTACCTTATTGACGGCAATATACATAAAACCGGGGATAAGGATCCCTTTAATCAGAATCATGATCTGCAGAAAAAGAATACTGCCGGCGCCTATTCCCTGATGTTGATCAAGAAACAATGGCACCAGGGAAACCAGAATGCCTTGAAAGGCCATTATCCTGACCAACCCCATAAGCCTGTTTGAGCTTAATGACAAAAGAACAGATAGCAGCACAAGGGACAGTATTGCATCGGAAAGCTGTATCATTGGACGAACTCCATGGTAAGAATGGTCGCAAAAAATACCAGAGCAAAGGAGGTCAGAATAAACTTTGGTACCAGATTCATCTTGTATCTGGCCATAATGGATTCCGTTATCCCCACCAGTACGTAAATCAGGCCCATGATACCGTAGAAAATCAGGCCGTTCAGATAGACGTTATCCAGTTGAAAGGGATAAAGCAGGCAGGTGATAAAGGCGGAATAAAAAAACAATTTCAGGTAGGCGCCCAGTTCAATAAGGGCAAGATCCGGCCCGCTGTGATCAAGAATCATGACCTCGTGAATCATGGTCAACTCAAGATGAGTAGCCGGATCATCCACCGGCACCCTGGAGTTTTCCGTCAATAGAACGACAAACAAGGCGACAATGACGAGCAGCAGCAGGGACGCCGCCGGGCTCCACAGGTTGATGGCAGTTGGCCCTGTGAAGAAGGCTGCAAAGCTGAAAGCCCCGTTCAACCGGAAAAAAAGCAACAGAATAACGAAAAGTGTCGCCTCGGCAAGAGTGGAAAAGTAGGCCTCTCTGGCCGCACCCATGCCCTCAAAGGGCGAAGCCGTGTCAAGGGCGGCTATAATGGTGAAGAATCGGCCAAGCCCCATAAGATAAAGGAGTATGATCACGTCACCATGAAAGGACAAGAGCGGTTTTATGCCGGCGAAGGGAAAAAAAAGCAGCACCATAAGAACACTGCAGAAGGAAACCACAGGCCCCAGCTTAAAAACAAAACTTGAGCTGGTACTGTACACGGAACCCTTTTTAAACAGCTTGGCAAGAGTATAGTATTTTATCAGAATGGGGGGTCCCTTCCTCCCGGCAATATAGGCCTTTACTTTCATAATAATTGCCGACAGGAGAGGCGCAGCAAGTATTGCAAAGCAGAATGATACTATTGATTCCATCAATTACCTCTATTGATTTTGCAGGATGTGCCTGGTTATTCTCAAATTTTAGAGAAACAACAACATCACGACAATCGTCAGAACGATATAACCGATATAGAGCTGAATATGGCCATGCTGAATCCAGTGCAGCATTTGCAGCAGTTTAAAAAGCGGTCTGACTATTTTCCCGTGCATATTGGTTTCAGCGACATCAATTACCTCGGTATGATAAGTGGTTTGTCCCGGAAAAATCTTTCTGATCCCAGAATACAAAGTCTTTACCGGCACAAACGGCCGGTAAAAATCGATCATGGAAGCGGCATAGGAAGTACCGGTATACTGCATTCTAACAGTGGGCCTGGTAAAACCACATCCCCAGGTTGGCCCGGCACTGACTTCCTTGCGCCAGTAAAGCAGCTTACGCAAGATCGAAACGGCAAGAAACAGGGCAATAAAAAGAGCAGCTGTTTTGGCGATGTTACGCAGGATATCCATAAAAATATCAGGGTTATAAGTGCCCACTAACGGAAGATCGGCAATGCCCCTAAAAGCCAACCGGACAAAAGGTTCCGGCAGAATACCGATCAGCAGACATGCCGCGGCAAGAAAAATCATGGTCAACTTCATGGAAAAACCAACTTCGCTTGCATGAGCGGCCTTATCGGTCCGCGGCTCACCCAAAAATGCAAGGCCCACCACCTTGGTAAAGCAGGCAGTGGCAAGTCCTCCGATTACGGCCAGAGATATGATGGCAAGGGCGGAGAGAATAAACGCGGTGCGCTGGAGATGAATCCCCTGAAAACTGGCATAATAGATGAGAAATTCACCGATAAAGCCACTGAATGGCGGGAGGCCTGAAATTGCCAGAGAGCCGACCAGAAAGGTGCGGCCTGTGACAGGCATTCTTTTTAACAATCCCCCCAGCTGATCGATAGATCGTGTTTTTGCCTTATGCAGTACAGCCCCGGCCCCCATAAAGAGCAGGGATTTGAATATCGAATGATTAAAAACATGCATGAAGGCGCCGGCAAAACCAAAAAAGGCCATGGCATCGGTTCCGCTAGCCACCCCGATCATGCCCACGCCGAGACCGATCAGAATAATCCCGATATTCTCGACACTGCTATAGGCCAACAGCTTTTTCACATCCTGGTTGCCAAGGGCATACACCACCCCAAGAACACCAGTTACCATGCCGACAATCAAGACTATCTGGCCAAAAATCATGGAGGGTACAGCGAGCAGGGCATAAATGCGGATGATACCATAAATGCCCATCTTGATCATCACTCCGGACATGACCGCAGAAATATGACTTGGGGCAGCTGGATGAGCGTAAGGCAGCCAGATATGCAGCGGAAAGATGCCTGCTTTGGAGCCGAAGCCGATAAAAGCAAGGACAAAAACCACGAGTTTTACCGTGTCGGGAATTGCCGCAAATCCTGTGAAAGCAAAACTGCCGGTATAGCAGTAGATAAGTGCAAAGGCGGCAAAAAGAAACATGGCACCGCCTTGGGCAAAGATAAAATAAAGGTAGCCGGCCTGTCTGGTTTCTTTATTTTGATAGTCATAGACGACAAGAAAATATGAAGAAATCGACATGATTTCCCAGGCCAGGGCAAAGGTGGGAATATTGTCTGCACAGGCAACCAGGGCCATGGAAACAATCAGGATCGCGTTAAAGAAATAATTGATCGCTGTTCTGAAGGAATGCTCCGGTTTTTCCATATAATGGAAGCTATACAGCACGGCCAGCGGTGAAATAATAAAAATCGGCACAAGAAAAAAAGCGGATATACTGTCCATCTGAAAGGACAAAGTAAAGATATGCAACCACGGCAGGGAATATGTCGCGGCAACACCTGGGTGCAAGAGCAAGGAAAGGGCGTCAATGAATCCCAGCATGCAACCGGCGGCAATCAGGACGCAGCAGCCTGCTTTCATAATAGTGAAATGCCGATGCATGATGAGAGGCAGAACGCCGCCACATATTATCACAGCAAGAGACAGAAAAAAGGTATCCATTAATCCCCCTTTTACGAAAAGTACCTTAAAGCATATATATGAGCGGCAACCCGAAAGCGCACGACCACCTCACGCTCGATACGGATTCCCCTATTATCGAATCGAAGACGGCCAGCAAGCACCAGCATTAAGGCCTTTGCTTGCATCACCTTTTTCAATATTCTCTGCAGCCTGGTAATTTGTCCACGAGAATGGCTTAGCCCTTATCGGCTACACTTACCATCGCCGGCGGTCAATGGGGATCAATGAATTTATTACATCCCCTGAGTTTTCTTGGCTGGTGGCGGAATTGTGGCCTTTAATACAGCTCTCATGTTCGTAAAGTCAAGCAAAAAATTTATTACAATTTTGTCTTTTTGATTTTTTGATGTTCTATTCACTAAGTTATCAGTATAATGATAAAAAGAGTGATAATTACTTTTTCCTCTTTTATAATGTTATTAAAAAAGATTTCTCTCTTTCGCCATTACCAGCCTTCTGATATTATTTTGATCGCCAATACACATTCTGAAGGTTACACTGTTTTAAATTTTGTACACTCTATATTGCTTCCACCCACACAATAAACCTTTTTTCCACCTACTCTAAGTTTCTTTGCCTTATGGAACCTGACACTATCCGTATCCGGGGCGCCCGGATGCACAATCTTAAAAATATTGATGTTGATCTGCCCCGCAACCGTCTGATCGTTTTTACCGGCCTGAGCGGCTCCGGCAAATCCAGCCTCGCCTTTGACACGCTCTATGCCGAAGGGCAGAGGCGTTATGTTGAGTCACTTTCAACCTATGCCCGCCAATTCCTCGGCCAGATGGATAAGCCTGATGTCGACTCCCTGGAGGGATTATCTCCGGCCGTATCCATCGAGCAGCGCACCACCAGCCGCAATCCCCGCTCCACCGTGGGCACGATCACGGAAATCTATGACTACCTGCGACTGCTTTTCGCCAGGGTCGGCCATCAGCACTGCCCGGACTGCGGCCGGGAAATCCGGCCCCAATCCATCGAAAATATGGTTGAGAACCTGCTGTCAATGCCGGAGGGGACCAAGTGTATTCTGCTTGCTCCCCTTGTTGACGGCAGAAAAGGTGAACATGTCGATATCCTGAATAAACTCCGCAAGGAAGGGTTTGTCCGCGTCAGGATTGACGGCGACTTCCACAATCTCGATGAAAAAATCGAGCTGGCCAAAACCAAAAGGCATACCATTGAGGCGGTGGTTGACCGCATTATCATTAAACCTTCAGCCAGACAACGACTTGCCCAGTCCACCACCACTGCCGTGCAGCTGGCCGAGGGTTTTCTGCTGGCCTCCTTTCCTGATGCCAATGAGGAAAAACTTTTCAGTGAACGTGCGGCATGTGTGCAGTGCGGTACGAGCCTGCTTGATCTGAGCCCCCAACTTTTTTCCTTTAATAATCCCAAGGGGGCCTGTGAGGAATGCGGCGGCCTCGGCGTGAAGCATTTTTTCGACCACCATCTTGTTGTCCCCGACCCCGGCCTCTCCTTGCGCCAAGGTGCCATCGCCCCATGGCGGAATCGGGCCTCATCATCCTATTCAAGTCAGCTGCTTGAGGCCTTGGCCAAACACTATTCATTTACTATCACAACACCTTTTGCCAGGCTTCCGGAGAAGGCCAGGAATGCGATCCTCTATGGCACAGGCGGAGAGTCCATCTTTTTCCACTATGTGCGCGGCAGCCGCACTCTCACCTCGCAAACTCCTTTTGAGGGTGTTTTACCGCAACTTTCTCGCCTTTACCTGGAAACAACCTCAAGCACCAGCCGTGATGAACTTGCCCTATTCATGAACGAACAAACCTGCCCGGCCTGCCATGGGGCTCGGCTCAAACCGTCTGCTCTGGCGGTGCGCGTCGGCCCGTGGGCAATTCATCAACTGACCGGTTTAAGTATTATCCAGCTTGCCGCGGAATTACCACGAATCAATTTCAGCCAGCAGGAACAGCTCATCTCCGAGCCGATTGTCAAAGAAATCCATAACCGACTCACCTTTTTGCTTGACGTCGGACTCGGTTATCTGTCCCTGAACCGGACTGCGGCAACCCTTTCCGGCGGTGAAGCACAGCGTATACGGCTTGCCTCACAGATCGGCTCCCGCCTCGCCGGCGTCCTCTATATTCTGGATGAGCCCAGTATCGGTCTGCATCAACGAGATAATGAAAGACTGATCAAAACACTTACCAATCTCCGCGATATCGGCAACACGGTAATTGTTGTCGAACATGACAGTGAAACAATCGCCGCAGCCGATCATGTGCTTGACATCGGGCCTGGTGCCGGTGTCCATGGCGGCCAAGTTATTTACAACGGACCGGTTGCCGGTTTGCTCGCAGAAGAAGCCTCTCTCACCGGGGGCTTTCTTTCCGGCCGTCTTGAAATTCCGATACCCGCGAAAAGGCGGCTGCCTCGATCAAAAAAAGATTGGATTCATCTCTTAGGATCTTCAGTAAACAATTTGAAAAAAGTTGACGCTACTTTTCCCCTCGGAGTGATGACATGTGTCACCGGGGTATCCGGCTCAGGCAAAAGTTCACTGGTTATGGAGTGCCTTTTTAAAGGTGCCAAGGAAGGCTTGGGCAAATCAAGATATGATGGGGCAGGACAGTTTACCACCATTACCGGGCTAGATAAAATAGACAGCGTTATCGATATTGATCAGAGTCCCATTGGTCGCACACCCCGCTCAAATCCCGCCACTTACACCGGTGTGCTGACTCCTATCCGAGAACTGCTTTCGCGCCTGCCGGAATCACGGGCACGGGGCTATCAACCCGGCCGCTTCAGTTTCAATGTTAAAGGAGGTCGCTGCGAGGCATGTGAAGGGGACGGTGTTATCAAAATTGCCATGCATTTTCTACCCGATATTTATGTAACCTGCGAGACATGTAACGGAAAGCGTTACAACCAGGAAACTCTAGAAATCAGCTACCGCGGGAAAAATATAGCGGAAATTCTGGCCATGAATGTGGACGCGGCTCTGCATTTTTTTACTAACATCCCGGCTATCAAAAATCGCTTGCAGGCCCTTGTGGACGTGGGCTTGTCCTACATCTCACTTGGCCAGTCGTCTGTAACCCTTTCTGGTGGTGAGGCCCAGCGGATCAAGTTGGCCCGCGAACTGCGCAAACGGAGTATGGGTAAAACCCTCTACATTCTTGACGAACCAACCACCGGTCTGCATCCGGCAGACATCAAGTACCTGCTGGCAGTACTTTCCCGGCTGGTTGACTCCGGCAATACGGTGGTTATTATTGAACACAATCTCGATGTGATTAAAACAGCCGACTACCTCATTGATCTCGGCCCCGAAGGGGGAGATGAGGGTGGAGAGATTGTTGCAGCGGGCACCCCCGAGGAAATAGCAAAAACACCAAAATCATATACCGGAATGTTTTTAAAGCAGATCCTGACATGATAGAAGTTAATTGGTTGACTGGATAAGCCCTTCAGTGGTAAAGGTTTAGCCTGTTAAGCACCAATACCATGCAATTTTTAATCCTCAAAAAAAGGAACGACCCATGGCTGAACAGAATGAAAAAAATGCTTCCCCACAGGGTGAAGCTCCTGTTTTTAGGTTACAGAAACTGTATCTAAAGGACCTCTCTTTTGAAAATCCTAATGCCCCGGAAACCTTTCTGGTGCAGCAGGAGCCGAAAGTTGAAGTAAATCTTGGACTGAAAAATAAGAAACTGGAAAATGATCATTGGGAAGTCAGTCTGTCGGTAACTGCGACTGTAACTAATAACAAAGATGGGAAAACGCTTTTTATCGTTGAAATCGAACACGCCGGCGTCTTTATCCTGAAAAACATCCCGGATGAACATCTGGCCATGGTTCTCGCAGTTGACTGCCCTACCCTGATATTTCCTTTCACACGGCAGATCATGAGTCAGGTTTCGGTAGACGGAGGGTTTATGCCCTTCCTCATGGAACCCGTGAACTTCATGGCTCTTTTTCAAAATGCCATGAAAAAGAAACAGGAACAGGAACAGGCAAAAACAAACGAGCAACAGCAGTAATTGTCAATTAAATCGAGTAGGGTGAGGTGCACAGATCACTCTCACCTCATCCCTCTCACAGAACCGTACGTACGGGCCTCGTATACGGCTCCTGTTTATTTTCCTTCATCTTACCGAAACAGAAATCCCGGTTGCAACTTCGCTAAGGGACTCGGAAAATGTTAATTTACCTGGATCGCGCCCGGATTTGGGTCAGATTTGGTTGCGCCGATTGAGCAAAACCGCAGGCGTAGCAGTGCTCCGGCGAGGATTTTGCGATTGAGGCACGGCCAAAGATGGCCTG
>JAHILF010000089.1 GCA_018897105.1 Pseudomonadota bacterium | reverse complement strand
GCCTTTTCGCCGGTTGCCTGAGCCCAGGTTCGTCATTCCGGCGAAGGCCGGAATCCAGGTAGTTACGACAATTCTGGACCCCGGCCTTCGCCGGGGTGACGACGAGTGTAGTCAGTTTTTCTTAAGTTAACGGCATTGAATGGATAATTCTTGGTAAATTGCAAATAGCTGATGTTACATTGTGAACTTACCGTTTTAATTCTTCAGAAATTAAAAAAATTACAAGATAATTACAGATTAAAGAAATTTGTGGTCAGGAATTTCTGACTAATGGCAGAGGGGGTATTGCTGAAGAAAATCGCAAATAGGTGACGGGCGAAGTTGCCTCGGATAGGCAACTTGATGCCGGTAAAAACCGGAAGGGAAAAAGTCCCAGAGGCAAAAGAAAAGGCGGTCAAGCCAGATCGCTCAACCGCCATTGCCCGCTGCGGATCTCTTTCAGCAAGGAGAAAAAAATCAATACTCAACTGGCAGTTTTTTCACTTGGGTGCGAGTGAAAACCGGGCCGTCCTTGCAGACCAGGGTGGGGCCGACGTTGCAATGGCAGCAGACGCCTTCCCCGCATTTCATCCGGTTTTCCAGGGATAAATAGACCTGGTCGTCGGTCCAGCCGATTTTTTCGAGTGGCGGCATGGTGAACTTGATCATGATGGGCGGGCCGCAGATCAACGCCACGCTGTTTCCCGGCGAAGGCGCAACCTGGCCGGCAATGGTGGGCACAAAGCCCACCAGTCCGTCCCAGCCCGGGGCTTCCCGGTCCACGGTGATATGCAGATCCACATCGTCCCGTTTGGCCCACTCCTGCAGTTCATCCTGGTAAAGCAGCATACCGGGAGTTCTGGCGCCGTAGATAAAGGTGATCTTGCCGTAATCCTGTCGGTGTTCCATGAGGTAGATCAGGGTGGCGCGCAGGGTGGTGACGGCGAAGCCGCCGGCAATGATGACGATATTCTTGCCCTTCATATCGGTGTCGATGGGGAAACCGTTGCCCAGGGGGCCGCGCACTCCCATTCTCTCGCCCGTATGCATCTGGTGCAGGGCAGTGGTCACCTTGCCGGCCCGGTTGACGGTAAAGAGCAGGTGCCCTTCCTCCGTGGGGGAGGAGGCGATGCCGATGGGGATCTCGCCCTGTCCGGCCAATGAGAGCATGGCAAACTGGCCGGGTACATGTTTCCAGGCCTTCCTCTGCGCCTCGTTTTCAAAGACAAGCTTAAAGGTTTTCAGGTTGCCGTCTTCCGTTTCAACTTTGATCTCGTTGATGCGGACAGGGTATGGCAAATAGGAAATCATATCTTACTCCACCGCCAGGAGGTCGTGTATTACCTCGCGGATATCAATGTTAACCGGACAATCCTGGACGCAACGGCCGCAGCCCACACAGGAAAAGGGTCCGTAGCGGTCCGGAAAATATTTCAGTTTGTGCATGAAGCGGTTTCTGGTGCGCTGCATCTTCTGGCCCCGGGGGTTGTGGCCGGTGGTGTGCAGGCTGTACAGGGGGAACATGCAGGAATCCCAGTAGCGGATGCGCCGCCCCTGGCCGCGGACCACCTCGTCCTGCACGTCAAAGCAGTAGCAGGTGGGGCAGTTGAAGGTGCAGGCCCCGCAGTTGATGCAGGATTCTCCCAGCGCCTGCCACACGGGAGCCCCGTAGAGTTTGTTGAGATCACGGCTCTTCAGGGCGTCGAGCTTGGCTGAATCCGCTTGTGGACAGTCCTTGCGGCGTTCGGCCAGGGCATTGATGTCGCTGTCTTCTGCCGGGGTAAGACTGAGATCTGCAATCAGCTCTTCACCGGCCGGGGTGAGGACCTCGGCGATCATTGTGCCGTCAACTTGGGAGATGGCAATATCCAGGCCCTCGGTGCCCATGGGCGAGCCGCCCATCTGGTCGCAGAAGCAGGTTGCGCACATGGTATTGCAGGTGAACCCCACCATGACGGTGCGGGCAAGACTCGCCTGGTAAAAGGGGTCTTCCCGAAAAGGCAGATTGTTGAGCTTGACGCTTCTGGCATCGCAGGGGCGCAGGCCGACAATGATCTGTTTTCCCGTTGTCTTTTCCGGTTCCTTCAGCAGGCCCTTGTCCGGATCGCTGCTCTTTAAGGTATAGGTCTGCATGGTTTCCGGCTGGGGGAAGAGGAAGGTCTTCACCGATGTTTTGGAGGGCCCGGTGGCAACGGTGAGGGGCGAACTGCCGGCAACCCTTTCCCATCCCGGAGCGCAGTCGGCCTGGGCCGATTGCTGCCTACCCGCGGCAGGTCGGTAAACCCTGCGGTTTTGGCTCCACCCCTGAACCATGCTGTCCAGTTCTGTCTGTGATAATCTGAAAACCTTCACAGTTACACGCCCTCCTTTACAGCCTTGGCTTCGGTTACTATAAACTTCTGGGGGTCATTGGTTGCATAAGTGGTCAGCGGCAGGGGAGAACCGGGCTGCATTCCCGCCTCGACGCCATACAGATTCAGCACATCCTTGTTCAGTTTTTTGGTCAGCATTCGCATGTTGATGCCCATGGGGCATACCGACTCGCAGGCCCCGCAGTCGGTGCAGCGTCCAGCGCAGTGATAGGCCCGCAGGAGATGGAAGAGCCCGGTATCCACCGCATCAAGGCTTTTACCCACCCACTGCGGTTTGGCGTCATCCACAAAGCAGGTGGGGCAGTAGCACAGGGGGCAGGCGTTGCGGCAGGCATAGCAGCGGATGCAGGTGGAAAACTCCGAGGTAAACCAGGCCCAGCGCTCCTCACTTGATTTTCCTTCAATTTCGTCAACCTGCTGGAAGGGATTCGGGTTCTTCCTTTCCGAGGCGGGCTCGCCGATGCGCACATCAACCAGCACCGGATCGGGATGGGTGCAGGTCTGGCAGTTGTCGCGCACCAGGCTCCAACGGTTGATCTTTTCTTCAAAGTCAGCACCCTTGACCACCAGATCGTGGTCAAGTTCCTCCACTGTCAGGATTTCCCGGCCGGCAAACTGCTCCTCAACCTTGCGCCGGCTGACCATGCCGCGGCTGGCCACGCCCATGACCACCACCCGTTCGGGGTCGACCTGGTGCTCCTGGGTCTGCACCACGATATTGCGGGACCAGCAGCCGGTGGCCAGCACCGCCACCTTAGCCAGCGGGCCTTCCGGTTTGGGGTCGCGGGGGCCGCGGGGCGGCTCAACGGATTTGAGCACTTCCGGCAGATAATTGGCCAGGTTCAGCACGCAGAAGCTGTTCCATACCAGTTTGCCGCAATCCTCGGCCGTGCGGACCACCGTCGGTTTGACGGTCATCGGCAGACTGCCCCGGCTATAGCCGATAACTGCGGCAACCGTGCCGTTGGCAAGAAGTGCCTTGGCCTGTGTCCTGATTTCTTCGGTTAATTTTTCGTTGATTGTTGGCATGCTTTCTTCTGCCTTATGGAAAACTAAATTCAAAGTTCACTGTCAAAGACCCCTTTGTTCGTCATTCCGGCGAAGGCCGGAATCCAGCCATTTGCGACATTTCTGGACCCCGGCTTTTGCCGGGGTGACGAGGTGGGGCGTCTTGTTTTTTTTTAAGTTACTCATTGGGGTCGCGTTGAATGGTTCTATGCCGCCTGATCGATCTTTTTGATTAGTCGGGTTGCCGGTCCCAGCGCCTTGACTCTTTCCGTCACGGTCTTGACAATCTCGGCAAACTGTTCGCCCTCCGAGGCCGATACCCAGGAAAAGCTGACCCGGCCCGGTTCGATGCCCACAAATTCAAGCAGGTTGCTGAGCAGGGGAAAACGCCTTCTGGCAAACATATTGCCGCTGATAAAGTGGCAGTCGCCCGGATGGCAGCCGGAAACCAGGATGCCGTCGGCGCCTGACTTAAGCGCTGACAAGATCATGTTTTCGCTGACCCTGCCCGAGCAGGGCACTTTGACAATCCTGATGTTGGGCGGATACTGGAAACGGCTGACCCCGGCCAGATCGGCCCCGGCATAACTGCACCAGGTGCACAGGAAGGCGATGATTTTGGGTTCCCAAGGAGCGGTCTCGTTAGTCTCACTAGTCATATTGGTCTCACTGGTCATATTGGTCTTTACTCATCACAAAACGCCGCATCAACCGCCGCCATGATCTGTTCGTTGCCCACATTTTTCAGGGTGACGGCGTCCGAGCGGCAGCCGGCCACGCAGTTGCCGCAGCCCTTACACATGCTGGTGTTGACCACCGAGAGGCCGTTTTCATCAAGGCTCACCGCATTGTAGGCGCAGACCTCGACGCACAGGCCGCAGCCGGTGCATTTGGCGCGATTGACCTCGGCGGTGATGCTTTCCGCCGGCACTACATCATGGGCCAGGATGATGCTGGCCCGAGCCGCTGCTGCCTTGGCCTGGGCAATGGACTCTTCAATGGATTTTGGATAATGACAGAGGCCGGCCAGGAAGACGCCTTCCGTGGCAAAATCCACCGGCCGCAGTTTCATGTGGGCCTCCAGTAGAAATCCCTGGGCGTCAATGGCGCATTTGAAGAACTTGGCCAGGTTTTTGCCGCTCTGCTGTCTGGGCTGGATGGCGGTGGCCAGTACCAGCATATCCGGGTGGATGGTGACATGGGCGTCAATAATCGGGTCATGGGCCTTGACGATGAGCTGGCCGTTTTCTTCTTCCACCTGGGGCATGCGGTCAAGATCGTAGTTGATAAAGATGATGCCTTTGCCCCGGGCCTCCTGGTAAAGGCGCTCCCGCTGGCCGTAGGTGCGGATATCCCGGTAGAGCATGAAGATATCCATGTCCGGGTTGAGTTCCTTGAGCTTGATGGCGGAATCAACGGCATGGGTGCAGCAGACCCGGCTGCAGTAAGGACGCTCCGGGATGCGCGAACCGACGCAGTGGATGAAGACTGCCTGTTTGATCTTTTTAAGCGAGGCGTCCTGGTCAATAAAGCGTTTATCGAGTTCGAGCAGGGTATGCACATTGGCGTTGCTGCCGTGCAGGAACTGCCATTTCCCTTCCGGTTTGTAAGGCTCGCCGCCCACCGCCATTACCGCCACCCCGTGTTCGAAACTCTGACCATCGGAAAAGGTGGTGGAGAATTTTCCCACCGAACCGGCCACATCCTTAATTTCACAGTTGAACTTGACGTTGATCTGTGGATGGCTGGTAACCTTGGCCGACAGATCGGTGACATAGGGCAGAATGGCATCACCCTTCCAGTTGCGGAAGACTTTGCGGCCGTTGCCGCCGAGCATGTCGCTCTGCTCAATCAAGGTGACCGGATAACCCTGGTCGGCAAAGGTGAGGGCCGCGGTCATACCGGAGACGCCGCCGCCAATGACCAGGGCCGACTTGGTCACCGGTACGGTATTGTAGGGCAGGGCGCCTTCGCCGCGCACCCTGGCCACGGCCATGCGCACCAGATCAATGGCCTTGGCTGTGGCCTTGGCCGGTTCATGCTGGTGGACCCAGGAGTCCTGATCCCTGATGTTGGCCATCTCAAAAAGAAATTGGTTCAGTCCGGCATCCCGCAGGGTTTCCTGGAAAAGGGGCTCATGGGTGCGGGGTGAGCAGGAGGCCACCACCACCCGGTTGAGCTTCTCTGCCTTGATGATGTTGATCATCTGGTTGATGGTGTCCTGGGAGCAGGTGAACAAGTTGGTCTGGGAAAAGACCACATCGGGCAGGTTTCCGGCATAGGCCGAGACCGCCGCCACATCAACCACACTGGAGATGTTGATGCCGCAGTGGCAGACGAACACGCCGATGCGTGGAGGCTGGGCATGGATGTCCATCTCCATGGGGTATTGTTTTTTACTGGTTTCCGACCAGCGGACCGGGGCCAGGATGCGGCCCGCCTCGGCAGCTGCGGCGCTGGCTTCCATGACCGACTGGGGGATGTCCTTCGGCTCTGAGGCAGCGCCGCAGACATAGACGCCCGGTCTGCTGGAAGCCACCGGATTGAAACTGTCGGTCTTGATGAAATTGTCGGCATCGAGTTCCAGTTTGAGCATAGCGGCCAGTTCGATCATATGTCTGTATGGCTGCAGGCCGGTGGACAGGACCACCATGTCGAACTCCTCGAAGTTGACCTTGCCCTGCTGGTCCACATAGCGAACTTTCAGGTTGCCCTGGTCATCCGCCGGGATGATGGAGTGCACCCGGGCCCGATGAAAGCGCACCCCCTGTTCCTTGGCCCGGTTGTAGTAATTTTCAAAGCCTTTGCCATGGGTGCGCATATCCATGTAAAAGATGGAGGGCTCAAACTCGCCGTGGGCATGTTCCATACTGATCACCGCCTGCTTAAGGGCGAACATGCAGCATACCGAGGAGCAGTAAGGATTGCCGGCCCGGTGGATATCCCGCGAGCCCACGCATTGCAGCCAGGCGATTCTTTGCGGTTCTTTGCCGTCGGACGGCCGTTCCAGGTGGCCCATGCAGGGACCGGACGGGCTGAGCAGCCGCTCGAACTCCATGGAGGTGACCACGTTGGGCAGGCGGCCATAACCGGTGAAGTCAAGCGAGGAGGGGTTGAAACGGGAAAATCCAGGGGCCAGAACCACGGAGCCGACCTCCAGGACATGATCCTTCTCCTGGTCGTCAAAACTGATGGCCCCGGCCGGGCATATCTTGGCGCACATGCCGCAGCGGCCCGGTTTTTTGATCCAGATACAGTGGGCGGGATCAATGGCGTATTTCAGGGGAACGGCCTGGGGATAGCTGAGATAGGCGGCCTTGCGCTTACCGATGCCCATGTTGTAATCGTTGGCCACCTTTTTCGGGCATTTTTCCGCGCACAGTCCGCAGGCGATGCATTTATTCGGATCCACATAACGGGGACGCTGGCGGATAACGGCCCTGAAGTTGCCCGGTTCGCCATCAAGTGAGACCAGGTCGGACAGGCTGAGCAGATTAATGTTCATATGCCTGCCGCATTCCACCAGTTTGGGGGAGAGAATGCAGGCGGAGCAATCATTGGTGGGGAAGGTCTTGTCCAGCTGGGACATCTTGCCGCCGATTGCCGCGGTTCTTTCCACCAGGTGAACGAGAAACCCACTGTTTGCCAGGTCCAGCGCTGCCTGAACGCCTGCAATACCACCGCCAACGACTAATACCGATCCTTTGGGCATGTTTCTTTCCGTTTTTATTTAAAAATGTTCAAGCGTTCAAGCGTTCAAGCGTACAAGCGTACAAACGTTCCAGGGTTTCAACGTTTGAACGCTGAAACGCTTCCACGCTGGAACGTTTCTTCACCTAACCAGTGCCTTGACAATCCAGTTCCACAGGTGGGTGGTTTGCCACTTGCCGCCGTAGTGCTTGCAGATGTCCTTGACCTGGGTATGGCAGTTATGGCAAGGGGTTATCACCACATCCGCTCCGGTGGTATGCAGCTGCTCGAATTTCATCCGCCCGTGTTTCATCCGGTTTTCAATAAATCCGGCCTGAATCGCCCCGCCGCCGCCACCGCAACAGTAGTTGTTGGACTTGTTGGGCCAGACCTCGATAAAATTTTCCTCGCCGCACACCTGTTTAATAACAAACCGCAGATCATCCGCCACCGGGTCCCCCAATGACTGGCGCACCAGCTTGCAGGGGTCCTGCACGGTAAATTTCAGCCCCTCCGTGTTCCAGGTTGGATCGAGTTTCAGTCTGCCTTCTCTGATCCATTGCGCGTAGAGGCTGATAATGCTCACCACTTCAAAGTTGTGAGGTATTTTGAATCTTTTCAACCCTTCCAGGGTTGCAAAAAGCATGTGGCCTCATTCGGTGTTTATGTAAGTCGGGCACCCCAGGGCGTCCACCGTTTCCGCCTGCATTCGGGTGACGTATTCCCAGTCCTTGGGGTCGCCCGAGAAGAGACAGTAGTTGGCGCCGTCCCACCATTTGGAGGAATAGGTCCAGTCAATGCCGGCCGCATGCAGGATTTTCCACAAGAAAACCATCTCTTCCGGCTCCACTGTCGGTTCCTTGGCGTTCTGGTTCAGGTAAAATTCGGCGCCGACCTTGTCCATGGGGGCCTTGAGATCCGCCCATTCCGGTTCGTTGGCATGGACCTCTTCGAGAATATCGCCGACAACCCAGACAAAATCGGCATTGGGGACCCCTGTGGAATTGCCCTCTTTCTGCAGTTCGCATGATTTCTGCAGGTTTTTCGGCCGCAGCTCCTTGGGTTTCATGCCCTTCAGCTCGTAAACGAAACGGCCGACATGAATGCCCATGGGGCAGGCGTATTCACAGCGCTGGCAGATGGAGCAGGAATAGAGCCAGTTGGTGTTTTTCAGCAGGTCGTCCTGGCCCAGGACCAGATAGCGGATGAATTTGCGGGGGTCCATGCCTTCGATGTCGCTGGCCGGGCAGCCGCTGGCGCAGAGGCCGCAGGTGAGGCAATACTCAAGGTTGGAGTTGGGCATCGACTTTTGGAAATGTTTTTTGAGTTCTGCCCGCAATGGGGAAAGGTCAATTTCTGTCATGACATACCGCAAAAGTAAGAAATTTTATATGGGTTTGATGCAAGAATGAGCTATGCGAAAATTGCTTTTCTTATATACAGCTTCTGTAAGTTTTGCAATATGCCAGCCGAAATATTTCTGTTTTTTATTTGTAAATCCTGGTGTTGGAAATTAAAAATATACGTTATATAGAAGTGATGGTATCGTAATGGTTAGGATAAGGGGATTATCGGATATATTACCGAGGTTCACAATTTAGGGGAGAAGGGGATATGAAAGATTATAATGACCTCAATCAGGATGAAGGGTTTCTTTCAGAAATTATCAGCGCCATCACCTCGGGAATTTTTGTGACTGATCCCGATTATAATATCCTCATGATCAACAAGGCCGGCGCCCAGATGGTGGGGAAGAGTTGCGGGGAATGCTTTGACCGCAAATGTTACGAAATTTTCAAAACCCCACTCTGCAATACCCCCAATTGCACCTGCCGGTTGGCCATGGAAAGCCAGACGATCATCCAGGGCCAGACTGTCCTCTTCTATAACGAGCTGGAAATCCCCCTGGAATATTCGGCCCGCCCCCTGCGCAATTACAAGGGGGAGATCATCGGCTGTGTGGAGAACTTCATCGATATTTCCGATCGCCTGGAAAAGGATAAGATCATCTGGGAACAGAAAGAGCGACTCATTAAAAAGCGGGAGGAGGATATCCGCCATCTGCAGGATGAAATCATGGAACTTTCCACCCCGGTGATTGAAATATGGGACGGCATTCTCAGCCTGCCGCTCATCGGCACCCTGGACAGCCACAGGGCCAAGATTGCCATGGAAAGGGTGCTGGAAGCCATTGAGCGCAGCCGGGCCTCATTCGTGATCATCGATATCACCGGCGTGCCCATGGTTGATTCCGAAGTGGCGGGGCATATCCTGCAGACGGCCAACGCCACCCGGTTGATGGGCAGCGAGGCCATTCTCACCGGGGTTGGGCCGCACATCGCCCAGGTGATCGCCCAGGGCGGGGTCGGCCTGGAGAACCTGACGGTAAGAGGCAGAATGACCGATGCTCTCCATTTTGCCATCGGCGAACTGGCCAGGAAGTCGGAGCAGGTCGCCAAGGCCACTGCTCTCGTCCGCGGCGCCGGCGGGTGAAAAGAGACCGTCATGCAACCGTTTTCCTTCTTTTCTCTTGGAACGATGCTGCTGGTTTCCATCCAGGAGGACATCGGTGATGCCGAGGTTTCCAGGATGTTTGACAGTTTGTCCAAACAGGTGAGTGAAAAAAAGTTCCTGGGTGTCATCGTTGATCTGCACAACCTTGAGGTGGTTGATTCCTATATGGCCGGCTACCTGCAGGATATGGCGACAACCCTTCGTCTGCTCCATGCGCATATGGTGGTGGTAGGCCTTTCCGTGCCGGTGGTGATGACCCTGACGGATTTCGGCATCCAGCTCAGTGACCTGGAGTTTGCCCTGGATGTTGAAAAAGCGGTGGCCAAATTGGAAGAAAAAATGCAGACCGGCGAAAATGGATAATCATGCTTCCCTCCTGTCTTTTTGCCGATATTCCCATTGAAAACATGGCCAGCGCCACGGTGGCCAGAAGGGTAGCCGGCGAGTTTGCCATGTTGCTGGGGTTTCAGCAGAGCCGCCAGGCTGAAGCGGTGCTGGTGACCAGTGAGCTGGCCCATAACCACGTCATGCATCATACCGTGCAGGGTCTGATCCGCCTTTCCGGCTTTTACGCCTCGTCAATTCCCTGTTTATCTATTTCCAGCCTTGATCAGGGCCCCGGGTTTGATCCCGCAGTCGGCATGCAGCATCGGAAAAATATAGCGGGCTGCGGGCTGGGTGCGGGCATGGGCACTGTCCTGCGACTGTCCGATCGGCTGGATATTTTTTCCCATATGATCAGGCCGGAAGTGCAATCCCCCTATGAAACAATCATTTCCGCCCTGCTCGGGCCGGACCGTGAGGCCAATGAGGAGATCATCCGTATCGGCGGATCCCTGGCGATCCTCAGCCAGTGCCGGGGAGGTTCGGGCTGGGGCGGCGGCGACGGTGTGCATGTGCAGCAGGACGGGCGCTATACCCGGATTGCGATGGTTGACAGCCTTGGGCTGGGGCAAGGGGCGTCGGACATCACCGGCCGTGTTGTTGCCGAGCTGGACAGGCATGCGCTGTTCTGGCCGCCGGCCAACCTGTTGGAAGAGGTGGAATTCGCCCTGGCGAAAACCAACGGGGCCGCGGTTCATGTCCTGCTGTTTGATCATGTCAAAGGGCTACTTTCCTCCGCCGGCATCGGCAACATTACAACGCTGATCTCGCTTGACGGTGAGTTCATCGAGGAGACGGACTCGCCCGGCATTCTCGGCCATGCCAAATGGCGTAAGATAACCGGGCAGGAGTATAAGGTTCTTTCCGGGGTAAGGGTTTCCATGCATACTGACGGGCAGAGGAGTATTACCGATTTATCCGCCGATTTCACCCTGGCCCCTTTGGTAATCGCGCAGATGCTTTTTGCGCCCCTCATCCCGCAACGTGATGACGCAACACTGGTGACCTGGCAATGGCCGGAGAAATCTACGAATCATTACACATAATCACACTTGTCATCAACCGCAGGCAGGATATTCCTCTCATCCGCTCTAAGGTCAAGATGCTGGCCGGAGTCGCGCGCTGTCCTCGCCTGGTGGTCACCCAGCTTTCCACCACCGCCTCCGAGATGGCCCGTCTGTTATGGCAGAAATACGGGGGCGGCAAGGCGACTCTCTCCATAATTCACTCGCTGGGAAAGGATGATCAGACTGGTCTGGAATTGGAGTTTGAGGGCAGAAAACCCTTCATCAACATGGAGGACGGGTCAAGTGTGGATACCGTATCCGCTGATTATATTTACGAAGAGTTCGGCAGGCTGCCTGAGGTAAAGGGAGCCCGCAGCGTACTTGACAAGGTCGTTTTCGCCCAGGGCATGCGGGGCATCCGGGGCATGCCGGTGTGCATCAAATGTCTGAAATGGGGATTAGGACTGGCATGGGAAAAACTCCAGCAGTTTGAGGATCAGATAAGAAAGGAACTCTTTGCCGATACGGAAGAGTCCTATGTGGAGAATTTGAAGGTCAAGCATGAGGAGGTCGTCAAGCTGCTCAGGGAAAAATCGGCGCGCACCAAAGAGCTGGACCGGGTAAACGCCGAGCTCCTTTTTTTGAGCAAGAGCCTTGAGGAAATGGCCCAAGAGCGTACCATGGTTGAGATGTCTTTGCGGATCGCAGATCGCATCAGAAACCCGGCCACAGTAATCGGCGGCCTGGCCAGACTGCTTGAGGCCAAAAGCACAGGGGACGACAAGGAGAAAAAAAGGTTGCTGGCCTTGAAGGACCAGGCGGAAAAACTTGAGGAAGCGGTGCAGGATTTCGATTCCCTGGCCGCCCACAATAAAAAGCTGTTCCGCGACGAAGACCTGGTGGATGTGGTCAATGAGGCCCTTTCCCTGTGCGTGACCTTGAGCAGGAAAAAAATCCGGCCCAAAGTAATTCTGCCGGACAAGAAGGTGCTGGTGCAGGCCAATCGGCGCACCCTGACCATAGCCCTGCTCACCATTTTCCGGCATGCCGCCGCGGCAACTGGCATGGGCGGCGAGGTGATCGTGAAAATGACCACCTCCGAGGATCGTCCCTGCATCACCGTTTTCTATTCCCCGGCCACCTCTTCTGAGTCCATGCGGCGGGAGAACCGGAATCTGACCCTCAATCTGGCCAGCCAGATCATGATGGAACACCAGGGAGAGGTGAACTTCAAGGGCAAAGAGAGTACCAGCGCCCTGCAGTCCATTGAGATATGCCTGCCCCTTTTCTGGCATGAAACAAAGTCATTGCCCAACACTGTACCGCTTCGATTGTCGTAACAGGCTGTTTTCACCACAGAGCACACAGAGATCGCCGAGAAAATATTTTTATTTTCAGCAAGTTATCTCTAGTGGGTTTTGTGCTCTCTGTAGTTAATTTTCAGTTTTTACGAATTTATCAACGTTGCCAGGTTAATTCGAAACTATTCCATAATTCGGTGATTGGTTATCCGGCATGGAAGAAACGCATTGTCGAAAGTATACCACGCCAATAGGTCCATCAGGGCAATTCCTCTTGACAAGCGAGGCCTTTCGTTGTAATCGCAAACTGATTTTCTTCAGTAAGAATCTGAATTGTCATTTCCATTATTGTACGGATTCGCAGGACGCCACAATGATTACCTTCCGGCCGCATAAGGGGTTATCGTCTGTCTTCACATACTGCAAAGTGTTTTTTTTGTGAACTTTTCGACGACTCTCCGTTTCTTATAGCATACGGCTTGAACTTCAATTTTTGCTGTCCTGTAGTTTTTTATCTATAAACCTAAGGAGTAACTGATGTGCCGGTTAGCGTTAAAAACCGCCAGTGAGCCATTCTCTCCCTATACCGTATTGCAGGCCATGGAGGCAATGCAGGAAGGATATGATGGCAGCGGCTTGGGACTTCTGTTGCGGGGGCTGCAGTTTGCCGATTACAGCCACAAGGCGGACGAGCCGGTCCTTTCCGGAATCGCCCATACCGAAGCGGCCTATGATCGTCTGAATAACTTCATGCAGAGCCGTGGCTTTCAAATTCAGTATGACCATGAATTTGATGTTGATCTGACCAGGATTGAGGCCAGAGACAGATACAAATATCTTCTGCGGGTTTACCGGAAACCGGTGGCCTGGGAAGTCCTCTCCAGGATCCAGATCGAAAATGAGATGATGATGATCCGGCTGGCCCTGCGCAAGGATGGCGAAGACCACGGCAATGACTTGACCATCTTTTCCTTCTGGCCCGATGTGGCCATGATCAAGGAGGTGGGCTGGCCCCTTGGCGTGGGCGAGGCGCTTGGCCTTGACAGCCATCGGATCAAATCCAGGGTCTGCATGGCCCAGGGCCGGCAGAACACCAACTGGGGCATTAACCTCTATGCCTGCCATCCTTTCTTTATCCAGGGCATCGCCACCATGACCAACGGCGAGAACACCGCCTTTATTCCGATCAAGGACTGGCTCACCGGCAAGGGTTTCCCCGGCTATATCGGCTACCAGTCAGACAGCGAGGTTTTCGCCCATATCCTTCATTATGTGGTGAAACAGCTGCGGCTGCCCCTTGAGGCCTATAAACACGTCATCACCCCTTTGAAAACCGAAGAATTGAAAACCCATCCCCAGGGAGATTTTCTCCTCGGCCTGCGGGATGCCTGCCGCCGCCTGATCATTGACGGTCCCAACGCGGTTATCGGAACTTTGCCTGATGAAACCTGTCTGCTGGTCATGGATGCCAAGAAAATGCGTCCGGCAACCATCGGCGGCAAACCGGGTGAATGGGCCATCGCTTCCGAGATGTGCGGGGTGGATGCCATGATTCCGGACCGGGATCAATCCTTGGATTTTCAACCGATGCGTCAGCATACAGTTATCGTTCCTCCAGACCGACAGGAGTTTAAGATATGGTCTCAATTCGATCAATTCCATCTACCCCAAGCAGCTTAACCCCGGGGGACCTCCCCTGGATTATTGAGCACCGGGAAGACAGGTGTACCCTCTGCGGGCGCTGCACCGCTGTCTGCCCGGTTTATGCCATTAAACTGACCTATATGCGGCAGCGCATGCCGCGGTTGGTGCTGACCTCAAACGAGCGCGGCAGTTCCTTCCGCACCTTTGTCGGTATCCGGCAGAAAACCGAGATTGCCAACAAATGCATCGGCTGCGGCACCTGCGCCATGGTCTGCCCGAACTCGGCCATCAGGCCGGTTCCCAACCCCATGTCTGACCGCTTCCGTTTTCAGAGCACGGTGGGCGGCGAGCCGGTCAAACGCGGCGGCCGCAGAAACGACCCGGCGCCGGGCCTGCTTGACAAGATCATCTTCAATCGTATCTCCATGCTCACCGATCCGGCCCTTGATGCCGGACGTCACGAGTTTTTCCTCAATACCCTGCTCGGCCGGGTGCTCTCCCCCGAGGAGTATATCCGCCGCAAAATCAATGGTGAGTGGATTCCGCCGGTGCGGGAGATCTTCCCCTTTATCATCGGCTCCATGTCCTTCGGCGCCCTGTCGCCCAATATGTGGCTCGGTCTGCTGCAGGGCGTGGCCTACTGCAACGAGGTGCTCGGCATCCCGGTGGTCATGGCCACCGGTGAGGGCGGCTGTCCGCCCTGGGTGCTGAAGAGTCCGTTTTTGAAATACATCATCCTGCAGATTGCCTCCGGCTATTTCGGCTGGGACGAGATCATCCGCGCCATCCCGGATATGCAGTGCGACCCGGCGGCCATTGAGATCAAATACGGCCAGGGCGCGAAACCCGGCGACGGCGGCCTGCTCATGTGGTTCAAGGTGAGCAAGCTCATCGCCCGTCTGCGCGGCGTGCCGGAAGGCGTTGATCTGCCCTCGCCGCCGGTGCATCAGACCCTCTACTCCATTGAGGAGTCGGTCATGAAGATGATCCAGACCATGTCCATGGCCTGGAACTTCCGGGTGCCGGTCTATCCGAAGATTTCCGGCTCCAACTCCGCCAAATCGGTGCTCAACAACCTGGTGCGCAACCCCTATGCCTCCGGTCTGCTGATCGACGGCATCGACGGCGGCACCGGTGCTGCCTATAATGTCAGCATGGATACCATGGGCCATCCCATCGCCTCCAACGTCAGGGATTGCTACCTGGATCTCTGTGCCCAGGGCAAGCAGAACGAGATTCCTATCTTTGCCGCAGGCGGTGTGGGTAAAACCGGCAACGTCACCCAGAACGGCATGGCGCTCATCATGCTCGGCGCCAGCGGCGTGCACATGGGCAAGTACATGATGCAGGCGGCAGCCGGTTGTCTGGGCAGCGAGCAGAACCGCTGCAACGTCTGCAATGTCGGCATCTGCCCCAAGGGTATCACCAGCCAGAATCCGAAACTGTATCGCCGTCTGGATCCTGATCAGGTGGCCCAGCGGGTGGTTGACACCTTTATGGCGATTCGCACCGAGATGAAGAAGATCATGGCCCCGCTGGGACGCTCGCAGAGTCTGCCCATCGGTATGTCGGACGCCATCTGCATCAGTGATGAGTCTGCCGCTAAACGGCTGAATATTAAATACGTCTGTTAAAAAAGAAAAAAAGGCGATGAGCCTTTTCCTATCCTCCCGGAGGAAAAGAAGTGACTGAAGCAATTACCATCAAAGGAGTGGATGAGAAGGGCAACCGTATCAGTTCCAAGGATTTCGAAGATCTGGTGCAGGAGGCCTTCAAGCAATCATCGCAACTCATCCTGGAAACATATGGCCAGCATAATGTTGGCGGACGTCTGAATCCCAAGGGCAACAAACTCGACATCCAGATCAAGGGGCCGGCCGGGCAGCGACTCGGCTGCATGGGTATGCCCGGCACCACCATCATCTGCCACGGCTCTGCGTCGGACGATGTGGGCTATCTCAATATCGGGGCTGACATTATTGTCCGTGGTGATGCCACCAACGGCGTGTGCAATGCCATGGCCGAAGGCCGGGTGATGATCAGCGGCTCCATCGGGGCCCGCGGTCTCACCATGACCAAATGGAACCCCGAGTACCACCGGCCCGAACTTTGGGTGCTCGGTTCGGTGGGCGACACCTTTGCCGAATTCAACTGCGGCGGTATTGCCGTGGTTTGCGGAGTGGATCCGAAGACCCCGGAAAATGTGCTCGGATACCGGCCCTGCGTCGGCATGGTGGGCGGTTCCATCTATTACCGGGGCCAGACCGATCAGTCCTATTCCCGAACCAATGTCATGGCGGTATTGCCGGACGATGAGCAATGGCAGTGGCTCATTTCCCGCCTGCCCGGCTTTCTGGAGGGGATCAATCGTAGGGATCTGCTGGATCAGCTTTCCGTGCGCGAAGACTGGAAGATGCTGCAGTCCATTCCGCCCCAGGACCGGGCGCTGATGTTTTCCGGGCCTATGCCCATGAGCGAGTTCCGCAAAAATATCTGGGATAAGGCCTTTGGCGGCGATCCCATCCGGGATCTTGCCCCTGGCCTTGACCGTTCGCCCATCGGCCTGATCGAAACCGGCGATCTGCGGCGGCGCAAGCCTTTCTGGGCCAACCAGGAATCCGCTGCGCCCTGCGCCTATTACTGTCCGGTGCATATTCCCACCATCGACCGTCTTCGCCTGATGCGGGAAGGACGTGAGCAGGATGCCTATGAACTGGTGCTTGAGTACACGCCATTTCCCGCTTCGGTCTGCGGTTCCATCTGTCCGAATCTCTGTATGCAGAACTGTTCCCGCCAGATGGTTGACGAGAGTATTGATGTGGCCATGCTCGGCCGGGCGGTCAAGGATTTTCCCGCGCCTGCAGTGGCTGAGCCGCTGGGTAAGAAGGTCGCCATCATCGGCGGCGGCCCCGGTGGCATGAATGCCGCCTGGCAGCTGGCCCTGCGCGGGGTCGAGGCCCACATCTTCGAACGGGATGACAAACTGGGCGGCAAACTGGCCCAGGTGATTCCCTGGGAAAGACTGCCCCGGGCCATCTGGGATGCCGAGGTCAAACGTTTCATGGATACCCCTAATATCCATGTCCATTTCGGCGTCAACATGACCAAGGACAAGTTCACCGAGTTGCAGAAGGAGTATGATTATGTGATTGTGGCCGTCGGTACCCACGAACCGCGACGCATACCCTTCCCGGGTCATGAACGGGTTATTACTGCCCTTGATTTTCTCAAGGGGGCCAAGAGCGATAAGCCGCCGGCGGTGGGTAAGCAGGTGGTTATCATCGGCGCGGGTAATGTGGGCTGCGATGTGGCCTGTGAATGTTACCGCCTGGGCGCCCAGGAGGTGACCCTGGTTGATATCCAGAAACCCCTGGCCTTTGGCAAGGAGAAAAAGGCGGCCGAGGCACTGGGTGCCAAATTCAAGTGGCCGGTTTCCACCAAGGAAGTCACGGAAGAGGGTTTGATTGATGCGGCCGATGAGCTGATCCCCGCCCAGACGGTGATTGTATCCATTGGTGATGTGCCCGCCCTCAAGTTCCTGCCGGATACCGTGGAGGTGCTTACCGTGGGCGGCGCCGGCTGGATCAAGACCAATGACGCCTGCCGCACCTCTGATCCGCAGATCTATGCCGTGGGTGATGTGGAGCGTCCGGGACTTGCTACCAATGCCCTGGGCCATGGCAAAAATGCCGCCCATGCCATCATCGCCGAGATCAAAGGCGAGGAGTGGAAGCCGTTCACCAAGCAGGTAATCAATCTGCAGAATCTGACCCCGGCCCATTATGAGCCGGAAACCTGCCCGGGCACCCATACAGACATCGCCCATGCTGACATTCATGAGGCGGATCGCTGCATGAGCTGCGGCACCTGCCGTGACTGCCATATGTGTGAGACCATATGTCCCACCGGCGCTATCTCCCGCGAGAAGCTCGGCGAAAACGAGTATAAGTATGTTTCCGATGATGAAAAGTGTATTGCCTGCGGCTTCTGCGCCAACACCTGCCCCTGCGGGGTATGGCTGATGCGGCCCTTTTAGCGGCACAGATCACCTGATTCCCTTTTTCAACAAAAAACCGGGTGTCCATCGAGGACGCCCGGTTTTTTTTGTTTACGCCCACAAAAAATAAAGGGTTGTCTAATCCAGATGATCTCGTAAAAAGTCTGTTTTCACCACAGAGCACACAGAGATCACAGAGAAAATATTTTTATTTTCAGCAAGTTATCTCTGTGGGCTTTGTGCTCTCTGTGGTTAATTTTCAGTTTTTACGAATTTATCAATCCAGGGTGGCCTGAACCCGGGTATGGTTTCATAACACACCTCCTCTCATTCTGAATTAGTGTTTTGGCTTCTGCTCTACCCCATCATATTCACACCAAATACTCAGGATGGAATCTTCTTAATGAGACAGAGAATATTGACTTCCTGGACCAAAGCAGTATGATTTAATCATACTAACTCACAAGGAGAAAACAATGCAAACAGATAAGGCTGAAAGGATTACGATAACGCTGCCTCCTGATATGCTTGCCACAATCAAAAACAAGGTTCAGTCCGGAGCTTACGGCTCCACCTCTG
>JAHILF010000088.1 GCA_018897105.1 Pseudomonadota bacterium | reverse complement strand
GGGAAAAGTCAATACCCTATAAAAATTTTATGGCACTACAAATGAAATTCCTAACACCACCTATTGATATCATTTGATTTTTTCTGTCAAAATGGAGCAAAATTGCAGAAAAAGCCCCCTTGGTTGTTAAATATGGGCTAAGCAGAGGAGAAATAAAATCGCCGGACCCTTACGTATCATATATCCAGGTGCGTTTCACCATGTAGCACCGCTGGGAAATGAAAAGAAAGAGATATTCAAGAATCGAAGAGACCGGGAAATATCAATAATGGAAAATGGAGTGTTGACCCTTATTCAGTGTTGTTGGACCGCTGAGTAATTTTTCTGAGGGGAGTTTATTATGCCTAAACACACCGTCGGACAGGGAGAGAGCATCCCCAGCATCGCCGCTCAAAATGGCTTTTTTTCGGATACCATCTGGAACCATCCTGAAAACGCCAAATTGAAGGAGCTCCGCAAGGACATGAACGTTCTCATGGCAGGAGACGAGGTGTTTATTCCCGAAAAGGAATTGAAGGAGGAGCCGGGGGCCACCGAGCAGAAGCACCGTTTCAAGCGCAAGGAGGAGCCGCACAAGCTCAAGCTGGTGCTGTTGTCCATGGGAAAGCCGAGGGCGAACGAGGAGTATGTCCTCGATGTCGACGGCCGGCTTGTCAAGGGAAAGACCGACACGGCCGGGAAGATCGAGCAGAAGATCCCGGGGAATGCCAGATCCGCCACCCTCATCCTCCGCGGCGGCAAGGAGAAGCATGCCTTGAGTATAGGAAACCTGGACCCAATCGATGAGGTGAGCGGTGTGAAGCAGAGGCTGAATAACCTCGGCTTCAACTGCGGGGCCGAGGACGGAAAGATGAACGAGGCCTTCTCCGGCGCATTGTCCAAATTCCAGGCGAAGTACTACCTTCCGGTTACGGGCAAAATCGATGACAGAGTCAAGGCAAAACTGAAAGAGTTTTATCCGTAATGAGGGGGTGACCTGATGGGACTGGGTGACATGATAGGTTCGGCACTCGGAGGGGGCGAAAAACCGCCACGTACCAAGGCGGCTTCTGTCGCATATTTCCAGAGCAATTCCCTGGGGGGGGATGACGATGGGGGGGGATCGGTCAGCGCCAACAATGACAACACAGTGGACAAGGGCCTGCCCCTCGATTTTATCCATTTCGGCAGGGTGCATGGCGACTTTTCCCTCAATTTCCATCACAACTCCCTGTCGGATGACAAACGGGCCGATTTCGGCGGTGAAGGGGATGGGATAGCAGGGGAGAAGAGCGCCAAGAACTTCAAGGCGATGATGTTCAGGGGAGGGGTGGAGCGGGAGGCGATCCTCTTAAGCGCCGTGATCGCCTCTGCGCAGGCCGTCATCAAGGAGTGCGACGAGAACAAGGGGGCCCTTGGGGAGGTTATGGACGCCGTCGGGAGCCTCCTGGGAGGAGGGGGGGGGGACAAGGGGCCTGACCCAGCCGAATTCGATGACATCCTCTCCGATATATCCCTGGCTGGAGGAGCGGTAAACAAATCGTCGATCCACTACAAGGATATCCATAAAGCCGGGAAGGATCTGCGCCAGTATCGTTGCGACTATGGCGCAATCGTCCAGAAGTTCACCAACAAATACATGAAGCCTTCCTCACCGGGTGGCGGCATGATCCCGCTGGCCGCTCTATCAGGTCCGCTCCAGACTATCCAAGGGATTGCATTCAAAGCTTTCGATGTCTACGCAGCGAGTTTCTTCTGCATCCGGGAAGATGTCGAGGGGAAGATCATAAAGGCGTGCCACAGTATGACGATCGAGGCGATCGAAGAGCGCTACACGCGAGTATTCCCTATCTGGTTTTTCCGCTGGTCCGATAATGTCCCTCCCGAGAAGAAAACGGACGCAGACGGAAACATTGTTGAAGAGACCGTGGAGAAGGTGAATGAGGAGATCAACAAGGTAAAGAGCGAGGTGGATGAAAAGAAGAAGAGCGTGCAGGATTTCCTCGGCATAGATAATGACGAGCATATGGCCGGCGAAAAGTATCTCAAGGAAATATTCGGGGCCATGGCAGGTGGCGGAGGAGACAAGCAGGAGAAGGAAAAGACGGATCAGGAGAAAAAAGAGGCCGGGGGGGCGCCCGGGAAGATCGTGAAGGCCTTCACCAAGGTGGTCGGACCGCTCCCCGGCTTCGTGACAGGGATTATCATCGAAATCGCATCGGCCAACCTCGGGATGATGGATGTCATCTATCGAAAGCTTCTTTTAGACATCGGCGAGGCGCCCATAGACGAAGAATTCCTCATCGTGGCCGGAAGGGAATACCTCTCCCACAGGATGATCAATATCCTGGCGAAGATGTCGGGTCTGGGATTCCTCCAGGAGGGGAGCGGCCCTCTACTTGGCCTCCCCGGAATAGGGGGTGTCGGCGGAGAGCAGATCAAAAACAGGCTCGCGAGAATCGTCGATTCCGTGGTGATGAGCCAAATAGAATCCATCATCTCCATAGCGATGAAGGATCTGCACGGGAAACTGGAAGGGGCCCGCTCCGATGCGGCCCAGGCGAAATCAGTCACCATGGAGGTTTTTCTGGGAAGGCTGCCATGGTTTTATGCGCTGATGTTCCGCAATACCTTCTTTCCGCTCTGGGACATAATCGTCGAGAAGGTCTTCGGGACGATCGGCGGACCCCTGGGGAGCATCACCTCTCCGGCCAAGGGTCTTCTTGGCGATGCGAAGAGCGCCATCGCAGACGCGGGCAAGGTGGCGAAAAGCCTTGAGAAAATCGATGCCGCCAAGGTCATGCAGGCCACCCACGATCCCATGGGCGCATTGGGCCTTGGGGGCGGGGACACCCAGGAGGAAGCCCCCCCCGTGAAATTTCCGGGATCTCCCAGGGAACCCATGGCAGAAGGGACTCCAGTGAGTGAGGATGAGGTGAAAGAGGCCGAGGCCGCCAACATCGTTGTTAAAGATCCGGATAAGGATGAGGAGTGGTAAGGGCAAAGGCCCGCCTGACCTGATGATGCGAAACCCGCCGGGTGGAAAAATGCTGGAGCGGGATGAATGAACTACAAAAAGGAGAATATAAATGCCGCCAGCAGCGAGAGCAGGTGATATGCACACATGCCCGATGGTTACCGGACTTGTTCCCCATGTCGGTGGACCCATCATTCCGCCCGGTTGCCCGACGGTGATGATCGGCGGCCAGCCGGCCGCCCGTATGGGTGACCCGGCGACCTGTGTCGGCCCTCCCGATGCGATTATCAAGGGCTCGGCCACGGTGCTGATCGGCGGCCAGCCCGCGGCCCGCCTGGGTGATTCCACGGCCCACGGGGGCAGCATTGTTGTCGGCTGCCCGACAGTGCTGATCGGCGGCTGAACCCTCCCGGAGCAGAGTCTCCATGGCAATCAACAGTGCAAACTGCCGCAAGGTGAGCCGGTGACCTGCCTATGATTCTTCGAGATGCCGCAACAGGCAAAGAGTACTCCATAAGCCTGCCCTGTCTGATCGGGCGCGGCAAGGAGGCGGATCTCGTCCTGCCGGATCTGGCCGTTTCCCACCGCCACGCCCTAGTCGATGCCACTGACGATCAGGTGTGGATCAAGGATCTGGGGAGCACCAACGGCATATGGGTCAACGGCAACAGGATCACCACCAAGGCCTTTCTGCATCCCGGAGACTTTATTCAGGTGGGGCAGATGAAGTTTCTGCTGCCCGCGCCTGTTGTCCAGAGTGCCGAGCAGACGGTGGTGCTCCATGTGCTGGACCGTGCCAGGGTGGCGCCGGAGCTTGACCGCCAGCGGTTGGAGCTGATCTATGATATCACCACGGAACTTCCCGGCAGCCGTGACGTCAGCCGATTGGGGGAAAAGATATTTGCCAGCTGCAAGAAATACTTTCAGCAGGACCACGGCACCATCGCCCTGTTTCAGGAAGACGGCAAATTGAAGCACCTGCGTTGCGACCAGCGAGAGAGCGCCCTGCCGCTCAGCCGCAGCATCGTCAAGCGGGTGCTGCAGAACGGCGAATCCCTGTTGCTGGAAGACGCCATGAGCTCCGATTCCTTTAAAAAAGAGGAAAGCATCATCAATCTGCGCATCAGGTCGGCCATGTGTGCGCCTCTCATCTACCACAATCAGATCAACGGGCTCATATATATTGACCGCAATATTCCCGGGGCCTACGGTAACAAGGATCTGGAACTCTTCCAGTCCATTGCCGCCATCATCGCTCCCTTGATCGAGAATGCCCGGCTGTGGAGTGAGCTGCAGAGGAAGTATGCCGACACGGTGGATAAACTGCGCAATACGGAGGCGCGGCTGATCGATACCGAACGGGTGGCTGCTTACGTGCGCCTGGCCCAGGCCATGGCCCATGAGGTCAGAAATCCCCTGGTCGCACTTGGTGGGCTGGTCAGAAGAATTGCCAGACCGGATCAGGAGGGCGTCGGGCTGCAGAAGATGCAGACCATGGTGAAATCAGTGGAACGCATTGAATCCGTGCTGCAGGAGGTGGACGATTTTGCCCGGATTTCCCTGCCGGAAAAACAGCTGGTCAGAATGGATCTGCTGGTGCAGGAGGTGATTGAAAATTGTCAGGAGGAATTGGGCAAAAAAAAGGTTCGCCCGCAGTTTGTCGTTGCCACGTCAAATGTAATGGCGCCGGTGGACAGGCAGCTTATGAAAAAGGCCCTGGCCGCGGTGTTCAAGGAGATACTGTTCGGCATGGCCCAGGGCAGCGAGCTGCCCATACGGCTGCAGGATGGTGAGGCGGCCCTTGAAATAAGCTTCGGCCATGTATTGGCAGGAAGTGACTTCCGTGATCCCTTTGCCCCGGTTTTTCGTGATAAACCATGGTGCAACAGTCTCTTTTTAAATATCGCCCATAAGATTCTGCTGGATCATGGCGGCAAACTGTTGCTCAACACCGCGGGACACGGCGTGCTGCCGCTCATGATGCGCATATGCCGCTCGATGACGGTGGAAAGCGAGTTGCGGGGTGAAGGTTCGACCTGAGGATTATTTGCTGTAATCCTTGGGGCCGAAGAGGGGAACGCCTTCCGGGGTGGCCGTCGGTTGTTTTGTGTCTGACTTTTCTCCCTGCTTGCCGGTGGCGGTCTTCCGTTTGGCATGGGGTTGCGACTCGTCAACAAATGCCTGGGTCATGGCATCCTCTCTGACCATCAGATCGCGGGGAATCCGGATCTGGTTACCCTTGAAAATACGATTAGGATTGAGCGACGGGTTATGCTGGGCCAGAATTTCCCAGTTTTTCAGATCACCGGTGTACCATTTGGCGATTATTGACAGGCTTTCCCCATGCAAGGTGACGGTGTGGACAAAATAGGCAACAGGAGCCGGTTGTTCAGTCGCGGCTTCGGGTCGGGTCTGTTCGGAGTCGGAGGGCGGCGCTTCGGTTGTCGGCGGCGCGGCCTCTTTGGCGGCGCAGCTGATGAGAAAAAATGACAGTACAAGGCATATGACAAAGAGAAAAGGAGACCTCCGCATACGTATCTTCACTGATTTGCTCCTGATGCTTCTTGCATTTTTTTAAGGTAATTCCGGGCCGGGGCATTTTTAGGGTTAATTGCTACCGCCTTTTCCAGGTTGGCGATACACTCCGCCTTTTTACCCTGTACGTTCTGCACCAGGGCCAGATTGAAAAGGGCCTCATCCACATAACTCGGTGCAAGCTCCACGACCCGTTTATACATTTCCTCCGCCCGGGCATAATCCTTTGACAGGGCATAAATGAAGCCGAGATTAAAGAAGGTATCCGGAAATTTCGGATTGATATGAATGACATTCTGGAAGCTGGCGATGGCCTTGGGGTAATCTTTCTGGTTCAGATAGAGCATGCCGAGTTGAAAATGGGCCTGCTCGCTGTCAGGATTGATATGGGTTGATTTTTCCAGCAGCTCCGTTGCCTGCTTGCTATCTGTCTTGGCCAGCTTTTCCGCCTGGCCCACTAACGCCTCCGCATAGGAGACCGCAATCTTGTCCTGCATGCCCGGACCGAGCTGCAGAAGTTTTTCAAAGTATTTGACCGAGTCACCATAACGCTTGGCAACCAGGGCGTCCATGGCCTGCTGATAGAGTTCCGTGCCGGGAGTCTCGGCGGGCGGAGAGCCCTCCTGCTGCTCCACCGGCGCAACTTGTGCCGACCCTTCGGCAACCTCCGGGGCAGCCTGCTGTTGCTCTGTTGGTGTGGGAGTTGTCGGAGGTGGTTCATCCTTGTTGCCGACAAAGGTTGCCATCAGGGCAATGACCATGGCAATTGCCACGGCTATGACTGCATAAAGCGTTTTTTTGGGCGAGGCCGGCGGTGACGGCTGAACGGGAGTCTCATCTGTGTCGGTTTTTTTCAGGGCATCCCTGGCGGGCGATGTTTTTACTTCAGCCGTTTCTTTGGCCGGGGGAGGGACAACTACAGGTTTGGCCTCCGCTTCCTCCTGCATGAGACCGATTCTGGTGATCTCCTGCATGTGTTGCTCTTCGGCGATAATCTCTTCGGCAAAAAGAATCTTCATATATTTGGCCAGCACATTTGCCGAGGGATGCACGCCAAGCTGCTGCATGCATTCCTCCAGGTCGGTCAGCATGTCGCCGCAGGTCTGGTAGCGGTTAGCCGGGTCCTTGGCCAGGGAGCGGTAGAGAACCTCCAGCAGTTTTTCCGGTAGATCCTGCCGCACCTCCTCCGGTCTCTCGAACTGGGCATCCCGCACTTTGGCGAGAATATGCATGGTATCTCCGGAAAACATGCGCGTACCGGTCACCATTTCATAGAGAATGATCCCACAGGAAAAAATGTCGGAGCGGTTGTCGATGGCCTTGCCGGCGGCCTGTTCCGGTGACATATAGGCAACTTTGCCTTTGATCATGCCCATCTGGGTCATGGTGGTCTGGCTGGCGGCCTTGGCGATACCGAAATCGACGATTTTAACGTCTCCTTCATAGGTGATGAGGATGTTCTGCGGACTGATGTCCCGGTGAATGATATTCAGCGGTTTGCCCTGGAAATCTTTAAGTTTGTGGGCGTAATCAAGACCTGAGCAGATGCGGGAAACGATCAGCAGCGCCAGGGGCAGTTCCAGGAGGAGATCCTTTTCCTTGGCCTTGCTGTTGATAATGCGGCAGTCCTTGCCCAGGAGATACTCCATGGCAATGAAGTAAGTGTCACCAAGACTACCGAAATCATAGATCTGGACGATGTTCTGGTGGTGCAGCAGGGCGGCGAGTTTGGCCTCGTCAATGAAGGATCTGACCAGTTCCTCTTCGTTGGCCAGATGAGGAAGGATCTTTTTAATGGCGATCAGTTTTTCAAATCCCTGGACGCCGGTGATCATGGCCCGGTAAAGTTCGGCCATGCCGCCTACAGCCAATTTATCAAGGAGAATGTATTTCCCGATGCGCTGTTTCTGAAAAGTTGTCATGAAAATCCAGAGTCCCGTAAATTTTATAGTAATAAAAATAATATGCTAAACATCCTTCTGGCCGTCAAGGAGTATTTGGACCCTCAATTTTAAATGGATGTCTCGGGGGAGTCCGGCGGAGTGGCTATCTGAGGTGATCGCCTGAAAAATCATCTGTTTGTGATGATCCGCTGCAGCAAGATAATATGGCAATTTTATGGTAAAGCTGTATGGTAAAACGTATAGTTGCAAAAAAAACATTGAGATAGCCGGGCTCTTTTAGGTAATATCTTATATCCATTACCCGCTCAATACAAGCGCTCAATACAAGCGCTCAATACAAGAGCAGGGAGTTGCAATTTTCTGGTGAAGACAAAGTGCAAAACGAACAACTGAATAAACATCTGCGCCAGCCACTTATTTTCCGCGTCAGCATTGCCGTTCTGCTGCTCTATTCCCTGTCAATCGGGCTACCTGTTTCTTTCATGATGGCAAAACAGCGGGATGTCCTCTTTGCCCAAACCCTGAAATCCACCGAGGCGGTGGTCGGGTATTTTGCGGCGAGCGCCAAAGTTCCCCTGCTTGCCGATGATACCTTGCGCCTCAATGCCATTGCCCGGGATGCAGTCGGTCTTGACGGGGTTGACTATGCCTTTGTGGTTGACCGCAACCGGATCATCCAGGCACATTCAAGGCAGGAGATGCTCGGCAGGCAATACGCTCCACCTGCCAAGGCGGTGGTTGTCAGTGAAAACAAAGATGCTGCCATTGTCCAGTACCAGGATAATGAAGGCCGGCAGATTTTCGATCTGTCCAGGACCGTTTTCTATAATAACAAAACCCTCGGCGTTGTCCATCTCGGCATACCTCTTGATTTTATCCACAGTAGTGTGTCGGCCCAGCAGACCTCTCTGCTGCCGGCGCTGCTGA
This sequence comes from Pseudomonadota bacterium, assembly GCA_018897105.1. Taxonomy (GTDB): domain Bacteria; phylum Desulfobacterota; class Desulfobulbia; order Desulfobulbales; family SURF-16; genus SURF-16. The sequence continues at coordinate 14,056 of JAHILF010000088.1, read as the reverse complement.
TCCCGGCTCTGTTGGTGCTTGCCGGACTTTTTGTTCTTGCCTATCTCTATGGACAAAGATTTCGTGCAGGCCTCACCGTACTGGTCGAGGCGGCAGGGGAATACGGCAAAGGCAATCTGCGGCACAGGATTGATGAAATACCCAACGATGAGCTGGGCGATGCTGCCTTGGCGTTGAACACGATGGCGGAAAAACTGCTGGCCCGGGGGAATAATCACGTGCAGCTCGAGAACTATCTGAAATTTTCCTCGGTGGACCGGATTCTGGAAGGCCCGGTATCAAAGGGGGAATCCTATGCGGTCAGGCGTCAGGTTGCGGTGCTTTTTGCCGGGGTAAAGGGTTTCGGCTCGTATGCCGGCACGGCAAAACCGGAGGATGTGGTCACCGCCTTGAATAAGTATATCGAAATCGTCACCAGAATCATCAGCAAACACGGCGGTTATGTTGACAAGATTATCGGTGACGCGGTGGTCGGTATTTTCGGTGTTTCACTCTACCGGGAGGAGCATACAGCCCGCGCCCTGCGCGCAGCAGTGGAGTTGCAGAGGACATTGGCAGCCGGCAGTGAAATAGAGAGCCACCTGCTCTCCAATGTCTGTGTCGGCATCAGCGCGGGCATTGTCCTGTCCGGCAATATCGGCTCCCACTCCAAAGTCGAGTACAGCTCCATCGGCGAGAGCATCAAAGAGGCCTACTGGCTCATCGGGCTGGGGGAGCCGGGCGAAATCATACTGGCCGATGGGATTTATAGTCAGATAAAGGAGCAGGTCCTGGTTGAGCCGCTTGCTCCTCTGCAGGTGGTCGGTTCCTCCGAGGCCATCAGGACTTACCGTTTCCTTAACCTCAAAGACAAGAATGTTGGTCAATAAGTTTTTTCCCCCTGCCGGGTTGCCGTCATTTTCCCGTATTCTGGGCATGTTCTTTCTGGTGCTGATCCTGCAGGGGTGTGCAACGCCTCCCGCCAGGGTCGTGCATATGACCCGCCCTGAAGGAACACTGAGTTTTATCCCGGTCATTGTCCGGTTCGGCGACACGCTGCCCTCTCTTGCCGCCAAATACCTTGGCGATGCCGATAAAAGTTGGATCATTGCCGACTTCAATGATGTCAAGGATATCAGTCCGGGGCAGGAACTGATCATCCCGGTGGAGCCTTTTGACAAGTCCCGGCTCTCCCGCAAGGGATATCAGACAGTGCCGATACTCACCTATCATAATTTTTCCGAGTCAAAAGAGGGGTTGATGGTGGTGAGGGCAAGCGATTTTGCCGCGCAGATGCAATTTCTCAAAGGCAATGGCTATACCCCCATAACCCTTGATGAGCTGTTCGGGTTTCTGCAATACCGGCAGAATATTCCCCCGAAGGCGGTTGTCATTACCATTGATGACGGCTGGCGGGGTGTTTATGATATTGCCTACCCCATTCTGAAAAAATTCGGTTACCCCGCCACCCTGTTTGTCTACACGGATCTCATCAATGACAGCAGAAAAACCCTGAGTTGGGATATGGTGGCCGAACTGGACAAGGCCGGGATTGATGTTCAGTGCCATACCAAGACCCATCGCAACTTAAACAGGGTGCTGGACCACGAGCCGTTTCAGCAATATGCCGCGGAAATTGAGCGCGAGATCACCGAGTGTACGGAAATAGTAGAGAGAAAACTGCACAAACGGGTCAAATATATGGCTTACCCCTATGGGGAGACGAATAAGCTGGTTATCGCCTTTCTGGAGAAAAACGGCTACCAGGGGGCCTTTACCGTCAAACGGCGCAGCAATCCATTTTTCATGGACCCGTATGCATTGAACCGCAGTATGATTTACGGCGATTTCAGTCTGGAAACCTTTAAGAAAAATCTGGAAACATACAGCAATGAGGCGCTGCGCTGATGACGTCATCCATTATGGCAATGCTGCGTTGTCCTCTCCCGATCGCCTTGCGGCGCTCTTTTTTGTCAATCCTGCTTTTTTGCTCTCTTGTCTTGTTGTTAAGCGCCTGCGCACCGCAGCCACAGGTGCCGGCCCCGGACCAGGAGGTGTTTGTCTCCCTGTCTGCTACATTGCGGAGCAAAGCCCTTGAGTATGAAAACAGGGGAGATTTGCGGCAGGCTTTGCTCCGCTGGAGTATTCTTCAGACCCTTAATCCCCGTGACAAGGAAATCACCGCAAAGGTTGAAAAGCTGAAACGGGAAACACGGGCAAAAGCCACAGAGCATTTTCAGCAAGGGGTTGTCTTTTTTCAGCAAGGTTTACTGGCCGATGCCCGCCGGGAGTTTCTTTACACGCTCACCTATGAACAGGACCATCCCGAGGCGTTGGACTATCTGCTGAACAGGCTGCAAGACAATGTATTCACCACCTATCAGGTGCAGAAAGGGGATACCTGCAAGGAGATCGCCCGTAAGATCTATCATGATCCGGATAAGGAGTTTCTTGTCACCGTCTTCAACAAGGTGGACAGCAGCTGCCAATTAAGCCCAGGCACCGACCTGAAGCTGGTGGTCCTTGATCAGAATCCCGCCAAGTTCGCCGATGCCATGCCGCAGCAGGACGGGGCAAGGGTGCATGCCCCCGGACGACAGAAAAGCAAGGAGATGGCGGATGTTTACAGCCCGGGTGAGGCTGGTGCCTCAAACGAGGCGCAGGCGGTGGAGGGCGGCGCGAAGCAGAACGCCCTGAAATACGATCAGGCCGGGAAGTTGCTCGACCAAAAGAAATATGTGGAGGCCTTGCGTCTGCTGCACACCATTGACGCAGATTACCGGGATGTGGCAAAGCTCGTGGCCGCAACGGACACATCCATCCAGCAGGAGGCCGATTCCCATTACCGCAAGGGCATCAGTTATTATCTCTCCGAAGACCTTGATAAGGCCATCAAGGAGTGGGAGGAGGTCCTGCGGCTGCGGCCGGATGACCTCAAGGCAAAAAAAGATCTGCTGAATGCCCGGAGGCTGAAGGAGAAGATAAAAAAATTCTGATACCGCAGCGCATTGCTGCGCCTGGTTTTCCCCTCCCGGCCTCTGCTGTTTTCCGACCTCGACCCCTCTTTTCTCTGCTGTTCCCCTGGCGCTGAGTTCCTGCCGATAAGTCTCCCCTTTTCTTTTGCAAAGCCGGGGACAGAATGATTTTCGCCAAACCCGCGAAAAAAATTCAGTCCCCTCAGTCCGGAGGAAAAATACGAACAGGCAAACATGATCATTGCCTGCAAGCGAAGTGCGAGCCTGAATCCATAAATTTACCCGGATTCCCGCTTTCGTTTTGCGCCCTGTGGAGCGATATTTTCATATTGTTTCATTTTACTCTGTTCCAATAGCGAACAGCAGGGAACAGGGGCGGTGAATCCCCGCGTTTCACTATGCGCGGGTGTTGCGGGTCATTCCCCTGCTTCATGTGTTTCGTATTGTTTCGTTATGTTCCTGGGGGGTTTCGCGAGGTATTTTCTGGTCTGTTCTTAGCTAACTTTCTGTAATTATTGATATATGGAAAGTAACCATGGCGTGGCACATTGCTTGCTAGATTGTAAGGCAATATGTCGTTTTGCTTGACTTGGGCAAATCCTGTGGTCGCAAATTTTCAGAAAGGAGCAGCAATATGCCAGCAATTGCCTTGTTTTCCAGCACATTTACCAACGAATCCAAAATTGCCAGCGAACTATCGTCACTCACCGCTTCGCAGATTATCAGCGATAAAGATATCATTGCCGATGCCTGTTCTAAATACAATGTCGATAAAAACAAACTGGAACAGGCTCTTTACGCGAAAATGTCGGTATTTAACCAGTTCACCCTGGAAAAAGAGAGATGTCTTGCCTGCTTAAAGGCTTCTCTGGCAGCCATGCTGGCGGCTAAGGAACGATGCGTCTATGTCGGCTTTATCACCCACCTCATTTCCTCCCGGATAAGCCATGTTTTAAAGGTGCTGGTTATCGACAGCAAAGAGCAGAGGGTGCAACGGGCCGTTGCCGCCGGTATCCCCGAAAAAGATGCGAAACGGCAGATCCATAAAAGCGATGTGAGCGCCTTTGAACTGACCGATTTTCTCTATAAGAAAGAGGCCTGGGACCCAACCCTCTATGACATCGTCATCCCTGTTGATAAAAACCATACCATTGAATCCATCCTGAAGTTTATTCTCGAAAATTTTCACAAAAGTGCAGTGCAGAAAAGTGAGGGATCGGTCCAGGCCCTCAAGGATATGGCTCTTGCTGCCCAGGTGGAGCTGGCCCTGCTCGGCAAAGGCCACAATATCGAAGTTGCGGCGGACAATGGGCAAATTCGCCTCACCGCACACAAAAGCGTGCTCAATTTCGGCAAACTGGAAAGCGAACTGAGCGAGATTGCCTCTGCAGTTCGAGGGGTAAAGGGTGTTGAGGTGCTGAGGGGGCCGGATTACAAAACTTCCATTTACCGCAAGCAGGAGTTTGAGCTGCCGTCCAAGGTTTTACTGGTGGACGATGAGAAAGAGTTTGCCCAGACCTTATCGGAGCGGCTGATCAGCCGTGATGTCGGTTCCCATGCGGTCTATGACGGACAGCAGGCTCTGGACCTGCTCAATAACGATAACCCGGATGTCATGGTGCTTGATCTGAAAATGCCGGGCATTGACGGCATCGAGGTGCTGCGCCAGACCAGAAAGACCCATCCCAATATCAAGGTTATTATTCTCACCGGGCACGGCACGGCTGCGGATCGAAAGGTGTGCATGGATCTCGGCGCCTTTGCCTATCTGCAGAAACCGACCGACATTGAGAAATTGTCCGCCACCATTTACGATGCATATAAAAAGATAGAAAAATCCGGCACGATGGCTTTCGCCGGCGGCGCGAGCAGCCGCAACGGAAGATATGGTTGATAACAGAGGAAATCATTAATAACTCGACAGGAGACGAATATGGAGGAAAAACTGGAAGCAAAAGTATTGCTGGTTGATGACGAAGAGGAATTCTGCAACATGCTGTCCGAACGGCTCGAAACCCGCGGCATGAAGGTAAATGCCGTGTTGAGCGGCGAGGACGCCGTCAAACGGGTGGAAGATCAGAATTTTGACGCGATCATCCTTGATCTCGCCATGCCGGGTATTGATGGCATTGAAACATTGAGGCGGATCAAGGAGATGCGCCCTGACTTGGAGATCCTCATGCTGACCGGTCACGGGACAGTGAAAAGCGGTATCGAGGCAATGAAGCTCGGGGCGGAAGATTTTCTTGAAAAACCCGTCGACATGAAGGTGCTGATGGCAAAGATCAGCGAAGCCAAACACAAGAGAATGCTGATCCTGGAAAAGAGATCCCGGGAAGAAGTAGAGAACATCATCAGAAGTAAAAGCTGGTAATACACCTAACCTCTTTATTGGGGTTAGATAATGCGGGAACTGCTGAAATGATACGCTGATTTTTCCAAAGGAGAAATTCGGTTCAGGAAAATTGCGTCCTTTGCCCGGCAGAAAAACCAAGGGAAGGGAATCGGTCCCGCAGGGAAATAAAAATTAAGCCAACATTCTAAGGAGCGTACTTGTGACTACAGAAATTCCGGTCGTAAGAGACTATACAATCCCGCTTGAGCGTTATCCCCACCTGAACGAGAAAAAGACTCTCCGCGATGCGGCAAAAGTGATCCACACTTTTACTGCCGGAGAAAAAGACCAGCTCAGGTACTCCGACGCTCTGGTGGTCAATGATCAGAACCAGCTGGTGGGCAGGATAACCATGACGGACATTCTGCACGGCCTTGCCCCGCAACTGGTCGAGGCGACAAAGGTAAACAAATTCGAGGGGAAGACCGCAGATTTCGCCAATCTGGCCCTCCTGGTGGAAGATTCTTTTTTCAAGGAATGCTCCCTGCAATGGAGCCAGCCGATCAGCAAATTCATGTCAGCGGTTGAGCATACTGTTCCGGCGGACACCCACCTTTTACAGGCGTTGCTCATCATGCTCAACACAAAGGACTATAACCTGCCGGTTGTTGCCAATGAAATGATCGTCGGCGTTATCCGCATGGAAGAGATATTCAAGGCAATCAGTAGCCACTGCAACCTGTAGGCTTCATTTTAACTGATTAGAAAAAGGATGGAGATTATGGCACAAGCAAAATCGGAAACACTTGGTTTGGCTGTAAAGAAAGAGCCGTTTGACTGGAAACGGACTCTATTCCTGACATTAGGGGTAGTTATCTTTGTAATTATTTATTATGCACCGCCCTGGCCGGATGCCATCGACCCCCTGGGCAAGGCTTTCCCGCTAACCCGCGAGGCCAAGGGTGCCCTGGCTGTTTTTGGGCTGGCCGGTATCTGGTGGGTGTTCGAGGTCCTGCCCATCGGCGTCACCAGTCTGATGATCGGCGTGCTGCAGGCGCTTTTCCTGATCCGGCCCGCTAAGGTGGCCTTCAAGGATTTCATGGACCCGTCGGTGCTCTTTATCTTCGGCTCCGTGGTTATCGGCATGGTATTCACCAAAACAGGGCTCACCAAGCGAGCCGCCTATAAGATGCTATCCATTGTTGGCGAACGAACCAGCATGATCTATCTCGGCACCATGGTGCTCACCGTGGCCCTGACGCACTTAATGGCCCATACGGCGGTGGCCGCCACCATGTTTCCCCTGCTGATGGCCATCTATTCCATGTACAGCGAGGACGATAAGCCGACCAAATTCGGCAAGGGCCTGTTCATCGGCATGGCCTATGTGGCCGGCGCCGGCAGTATCATCACCCTGCTGGGTGCGGCCCGCGGCGCGGTGGCCGTGGGTTTTTTCAAGGACATCATGGGCAAGGAGATCACCTTCTTTGAACTATCCAAATACATGGCCCCCCTGGGCTGGTTGATGACCTTTCTGCTGTGGGGCTTTTTCATGATCTTCCTGAAGCCGGAAAAGGCAAGAATTCCCGGTCTGAAGGAAAAGGCGAAAAAGATGTATAAGGATCTCGGCTCCATGAGCGGGACCGAGATACTGACTCTGGCAATTGTCGTTTCCGCCATCCTCGTCATCTCATTGCGTTCCTTTGTTCCGGCCCTGAATGTGCTGGACAAGACCGGCATTCTGCTGCTTTCCACCGTCTTCTTCTTCGTGTTCAAGATTCTTGATATCAATGATCTGGAGGCGATTCCCTGGAACATCATTCTGCTCTTTTCCGGCGCCATGTCCATCGGCTTCTGCCTGTGGGACACCGGTGCGGCAAGCTGGCTGGCCGTCAACTGGCTGGTTCTGTTCCAGAAGGCCAACTGGTTTATCTTTGTCCTCGGCATCGCCTTCTTTGTTCTGGTGATGACGAACTTCATCATGAACGTGGCGGCCATCGCCATCTCGCTGCCGGTGGCGCTGGTTATCGCACCTTACCTGGGCGTGGCTGGCGAGGTGGTGTTCTTCGCCTCTCTGGCGGCAGCCGGCATGCCTTTCGTGCTGCTGGTCGGCGCGGCGCCAAACGCCATTGCCTACAACTCGAAGCAGTTCACCGCCGGCGAGTTCTTTAAATACGGCATCATTGCCTCCATTATGCTCATGCTGGCCCTCGCCCTGATGGTAGCTGTTGTCTGGCCGTTGATGGGTATGCCCATCACCATTGCCCCTGGTTCTTAAGGCAGGAGACTGAACTAGGAAGTCGGTTTTGTCCTCAGCTGCCGGTATGGCTCTCCATGCCGGCAGCTGGCCATCTCAACCCGGCTGGTTCGTATCGTAAATAAAGGATGTCTTATTGTCCCCCATGAATCTTAAGCTTATTTTCCAACTGAGGAGAGTGGAAGCGCATACTTTGGTCTGCTATTGCTGATTGTTTGATTTATTTGCAAAAACGGGTGAGTCAAAGAGGACATAGCTGCCGGAAAGAGGCACCCTGGAGTGATTTTAGCCGATTACTCCTGCCAGATCAGAAAGAGGGTAAAATGACCGCACTGAGCGTATTGATCGTTGATGATAAGATTGAGTTCTCCGCTACTCTGTTGGAACGTCTCCTGGCAAGAGGATTGAAGGCCGAATCGGTGCATTCCGGCAAAGAGGCCCTTTCCTGCGTCATCACCAATCCCCCTAATGTGGTTATCCTGGATCTGAAATTGCCGGATCTGAATCCTCTGGAGGTGCTGGAAGCGATCAAGACCTTTGACCCGGCCATTGAAGTCATTATTCTCACCGATCACGAAACCACGACCATGGCCATTGAAGGCATGGACCGCGGCGCTTTTGACTATTTCATCAAACCCATTGATTTTGACCTGCTGCTTGAAAAAATCTATCTGTCCTCCGGGCGAAATAAGGAGATCCGGAGCCGGTTGATGTGAGAGAGATGGCTTCTGTCGAGAAGAGTGCCTGAAGTACTTCAAGTGTCTTTGTGCCCCACTGCCAGTCATGGAATTCATGCGCCGCATCCTGCAGCATGTCCTGCCTTCAGGGTTTCATAAGGTTCGCTATTACGGGCTTCTCCATCCGATCAACCGATTATTGCTCCTTCGAGATCCCCGCCATGAGGAGAAGAAGTTACCTCCAGATCAGGGTCTTGCAAGGTAAGACAGAGGCAAAAAAAGGCCTCAATGTTCATGGACAGGTATGCCCATCCGCCTGAAAAATAACAAAAAATACCGGTTCAACCGTCAATAGTCATGCCGCAGAAAATTTAACAAACGCTCAAGCTTGCAGTTATTCGGTCTTGTCACCTCTTGATAAAAGTGCTACTCATTTTCCTTGACAAGAGAAAATCCGGGTAAAAATTCCAATATAATGATGAGTTTCTGAGGCCGCTTCGGCGGTTCAGTTATATCGTTCGGTGGGAGTAATATTTATAGAAATGGCTGAAATAGAACAGAAATATTCTGAACTTCTCACTTTGATAAGAAATTTGTCAAATGAACATGTCCCAAAAGAAAATGGGGATATTTCAAAGAATGGAGGAGTTATGGAACGCCTTCGGATGGAATTAGAACGACATGCAAACGAGCAATTTTGTTTGGCTCGTTGGAAGATCGCATCGGTCGCCGTTTTTATTATAACGGGTCTAGGATGGTATCCCGGAATGAACGAGAAACCGGGTACATTGACGGGGGTCCTAATCTTGCACTTCACGGGGTTTCTCTGTGCATATATAGATAGCCTCTACTACAGGCGAGGTTCAGCGACTCATGCGATTGCATCGGTGATGCGTAACTGTTCTGGCAAAGGTGAAGAGGTAGAAACAGAGAGAAAGTACGAACGCTTTGTGAAAAAGCTCAGGGATGAGAAAAGATATTTTCTGGCCGACTATATTCTGCAGTTCATTTCGACCATTGTTTTTACTATCGGTTCGGCGGTGATAGGATATATCGCCTATAATTCGACAAAAGAGTATAACTCTTGGCTGTTAACTATTCCTGGCGCGGCTCTAGCAATTAACATCGTGATGTTTGTGGTTTACGAAGCGAAAAGACGCTATTTTATCGATCTTAAACGGGAGGTAGTCGAATAGTGTCGCCGAAATTTGCTCTTGCAGCGGAGCGCAAAAAGCCGCGCCCGCTGAAAAGCAAAGTTCGGCAGATGGGGATGAGTTTGGGTAATGAAGGTGGCGAAATGAGGCGAGCATCGCTTTTTACCGCACCTAATGGTTGGCCCCACGAAGCTGTGCTCACCTTGCTAACAATGATACCTATCAGCGATTGGGGAAATATCACCTTAAAGGGGGCAAAAGAATCTTGGTTCCTTTCAGCCGTGTGACAGATTTCAGTCGAGGAGGCAAATATGGCTTTGTTCTATCCGGCTTTTGCGACAAGTAAGCGTATCCAGAAGGCGGCCATGAATGCTCCGCCGATTCGTATTGGAGAGAGAGGACCGGCCGTTGCGATTCTGCAGGCGGCACTGGTGGATCTTGGCTACAAGATGCCCAGGTCGACTCGCAAAACCGGCATGACGGACGGCGTTTTTGGCGAGGAGACAAAGAATACAGTGTACCGGTTTCAGGTAGATAAGCATCTTAAGGATAAAGACGGTGCTGCCGGCAAAGATACCTTGGCCAAGCTTGACGAGCTTCTTAAAGGCACTGCCATGCTTCCCCCGGCAACTCCACCTGTCCCACCATTGCCGAGTACGCGCGACTACGCAATCGGCAAGGTGGAACCGGTGGTCAAGCCCGACTCGGGCGCCGGAGTCTGGAATTCAAGGCCTAAAACGGCGGCCGCAATGGTCCAGAAGCATATCCTGCAGACGGAGGTTCTGCCGAAGGCCGTTTTGGTCATCGGTGACGATGCCGTGAAACATATGTATCACTATTTGGGAAACACCGGCAAAACCCTTGAAATCGATTTGGAGGGCATGATTCAGGAAGTGCCGTCGGCAAAAAAACGTTTTGAGAATGAGGTCAACCAGGCAAAGCGATTTGTCGAGATGCTTCCGGAGGGCACATACGATATCGCTTCGAAGAATGCCGAATCCGCTTACAATTTCAAAAGGGAGAATCGGAACTGGTTTTACGCTGTGGGCGGCTACTCCACCTGGGGCCAGGGTAAGGTGTCGGTAAAGAAAGCCCCGTCCGGCATGGAGTATAAGCTCGAGTTTGAGTACAGGTTCTATGATCGATACAACTGGGACATTGGCAAGAAGGTCGAGATAATTGGTATCACCATCACAGACTACTTTATGGGTGAATTTCATCGTCAGGGGCTGGCTCAGGAGTTCAACATGACTGGGCTCGCCAGGAGAACCTTCCGTTGGCGGCATGGTCAGGCGATTCCACCCAATCAATACCTACCGGAAGGCAGTCGCTGATTGGTATACGATGACACAACTAGAACGAAAGAAAGAGGTTGAGGATGGCTCGCTTTTTATTAATTAGTGCTTGGCTCGCCCTGCTGCTAAGCGGCTGCGGCGACAGTGCTGCTCAAAAAGAGATTCGGATGAATGACAAAAAAACCACCGTGCTGGCGGCGAAAATGCAGCTTGTTCTTCCTCCAAACGCTGTGATTCTTGGCATTCGCGAAACAAACGGTCTGGACAACTCGGCGTTCCTAAAAGTTCAGTTCGACAAGGACCAGTGGGATCAGTTTCTTGACGCATCGCCTCTGAGGAGTGAAGAATTCAGTGATGAACGTCGTTATTTGCTAGGCCCGAACGATGGGTGGTGGGACCCCGAGCGGCCAAAGGTACTTCCCACAGCCCAGGCCCATCTGGCGGAGGGTAAGGTGCTTAACATGGGTGTCGATCAAAGTGATACTTCAAAAGTCGTCGTTTATCTTATGTGGCATGAAACCTAACCTGCAGGCGTTTATGAGAGAGGAACCCAAGGGGGCCGTCCATGAAATCATAAAAATCGCAGAACAAGGCACTTGACCCGATGGCTCTCGCTTGCATGAGCCTGCGGCGCAGCAAGCTTCGCTCCATGGGTCAGCGCCGCGATTGAGCACTGCAACTGCACATGGTTAGTGTGAACAGCCAATAGACAGGATGATTGGAAAGAATCATTAGTAACCTGGTGGTTCAATTCGTTTTTACAAGGAGTGAGCAGTGTCTGGGAAGAAGGTGACTCTGATACAGAACCAGGTTTCGGGCTTGCAGAATTTATCATGGGCTCGCGTAATAGTCTTCCTAAAGAGGGTGAGAAGGTTAATGACTACAATTGGCATTTGGCTCATCGGACTTCTGTTTTTCGGTCTGGGAAGTTGGATTCTCTTGCTGCAGATAGGAGGTCTCGCCGATCTAATCAGACCCCACAGCTTATCAATTGGACAGATTACTATCGATGGTCAGGAAGGCAGAGGATATGCCGAGCTTCTCAGGGCACGGTATGACTACCACTTGCGTCGTCCGGCCTCTTTAGCAATTGAAACGGGCTTTTTGGGAATAGTGACGCTCGATACGCCAGAGTTGTTCCAACCAAAATCGTTGGATGCTGAGCAAAAAGGAATGAACATTGAGGTTAAAGGCGTCGATGTCCCCAAGCTGATCCGGTTGATAAACCAGCTTTTCCAACCCGATCAATGGATTATCGAAGGGGATTTCCAAACTCATTCGGATAGAGTACTGCTCATCCTGCGCCTACGCCGAGGCGAACGAATAATCCGCACTTGGTATCTCGATCGATACGGGGATCCGTCCAAAGACAAGTCGAAGCTGCTGGAACAGCTGGTCGATGATGCCATTTTTCAGGTCGTGTACGATTTTGGAAATGCAGCAGAGCGCAATCCCGACCTTCTCAAGTGGAGAAGCGTGGTAAAGGTACCAACGAGTTTCCCAAACCGCGAGTCTCTGTCTGCCTATTACGAGGCATTGGGTGCTCTCGGACGCTACTACGCGCATGGTGATTGGAACAGTCTTAATCGCGCCGTTGATTGTCTCCAAACCCTTCGAGGTCTGATGCCCAAATATGAGGATGGGCTTCAGCTGCTAGGTATGGGGCTGGTTGAGAAACGTAATGACATTGAGGCGATACATGTTTATGAGCAACTCCAACTACTTTGGAAGGACGATAATTGGGCTGATCTATCTCCACAACGGAAGCGTCGTCAGTTATCTATTGATTTGCTGAAGGCAACTGCAAGAGCGAAACTATATACTTGGCAGTCGACCCATGAAGCCATACATGAACTCTTGGAGTTGCACAAGAAACTCCAGCCAGAATACGAGAAATTGAAGGCAGAACAACGCTTCCAGCAAGACGACAAGGAAGTAGCTGCCTACAGTGAGTTGCTGGCTTATACGGACGTTCAGCTTGCCTATACCTACTCGCTCTACCTGTCATATATGCGCCACTATATGGTTGCGGATATTTTCCGACATCCATCGGTTCCCAAAGACCTAGAAGTCACTAGATTGGATGAGGAGGAACTTAGAAAAAAGGACGGCAAGCCGAAGCCGATTGTCATTGATACTGTAAGAAAGATCGCAGGACATTATGAGAAGTGGATAAAGAAAGCGAAGGAAATAGCGGAAGATCCTGATGTGAAATGGGGTGTTCTGGTTGACTGCAAACGCAGGAAGGCCGAATTCGTATCTCGGCTGCAGTTAACATCAGGTTACGCTAATTACCGAATGGCTGAATTGGAGAATAGTTCGAACATCAAAGATGACACGATCTTGGGTGAAACATTTGACACTCGTTTGAAAGAAGCCGAGAAAGACCTTCGCAGGGCGGAAGCCACGCATCCGAACCACTACCTCTCGCTTCAATTGTTGGGACTTGTCTATTCGGAGCCGCGCCGTAAGGGTGATTTTACTGACCTCAGCATTGCGGAACAGTATTTTGAACGGGCAATCCTAGCGAACCCATCTGATTATTACGGCCATGAACTGCTGGCAGATGTGTTGTATCGCAGAGCAGCCAATGGCGGTGTGGACATGATGGACCGCGCGATGATAGACCGGGGCCTTGCCGAGGCTAAAAGAGCCACGGTTCTCCGCGAATTCAGTGGCACTGCTTATCTGTTACAGGCCGAATTCCAGACGATGCTCCTCTCGATCGAAAGAGACTCGACTAGACGGCAAGAGCTTCGCAAGGGGCTCAAACAGTACTTGGATCAAGCGAAGAGATTTTTGCCAAGGACGTACGAGGCAAATCCTGATCTGATGTGGGTGAGCATAGTTGCTGATACTCTTCAGTTGGGCGAGGATACTCTATCCGCAACGTCTGCATCGGCTGGGACAGATAGCAAGGACTTCTTCAAGGGATCGAAGCAAGAGGTGATAAAAAAGATAGATGAGTTGACAGAATTTTGCATTGATTTCGAACAAAAGTGGGTTGCTCACCAGCGTGTCTTCGAGGTTCAGAGATTAGGAGAAAGAGCAAAGCTCCTCAGGAGTGAAATCGAAAAAGCGACGCTTGCGGACTGGTATGAGATCCCGATCCCTTTCCGTTAATCACAGGACGGATTTTATACTCATATACAACCGTTTCACTGTTCAGCAGAATGGGAGGGTCGGACCGGGACGGGGTCGTCGCGGGGACGGCGGGGACGGGGTCGGACCATGTTAACTGCAGCGATCGAACCCGAGCGGGTTGAGGCGTATCAGCAGAAAAAAGCGGAGTTACAGGAAGAGATAGCCATGCTGGAAAAAACGGTGGAAGATCAGAAGGCCTGCCGGAAGGCCACCCCAAAACATGTTGCCATGGCGGACCTG
>JAHILF010000018.1 GCA_018897105.1 Pseudomonadota bacterium | reverse complement strand
CGCCGTAGCCTTCTTTGTCGTCTTCCCGGTTTATTACATATCACTCAAACCTAAAGAGATTGAAGCTCCTACCAAATAACACCTCTTTCACTTCTGTCCCCCAGCGGCGCATGATCCTCACCATGCGCCGCTTCTTTTTTGTGCACTGCACAAACCATCCTGCCGATGAATTAACTTTCCAGATAAATCCTTTCAGCAGCCATGTTTAATGAGAAAATCCTCAACCATCTCCTGCATGATGTCAAGCTGACTGCGTCCTGTTTCATTGATGATGATCCAACTGCAGCGCTGATAGGCGCGGTAAAGGTCCGGCCGGATCTTGATGGTCAGCGATTCGTGACAATCACCCTCCACCGGAGGCTGTCGGTTATCCTCCGGGCCGGTCGTTTTATTGTTACCTGTTTTCACGCCAATAATTCCTTTATACGAAAAAATTCCTCTTTCTGTTTAAAAAACGCCTCGACTACCCGGGGATCAAAATGACTCCCTTTTTCTGCCTGTATAATCCTTTCCGCCTCGTAAACTGGGAAAGCTTCCTTATATACCCGCACCGTAGTCAAGGCGTCAAAGACATCTGCCAGGGCAACGATTCGTGCTTCCAGGGGAATGGCCTCGCCGCTCAGACCGTTGACATAGCCGCTGCCGTCCCACTTTTCGTGATGGAAATAGGCGATATTGCGGGCCATGGGGTCGATCTCCGCATTATCGAGCATGCGGTGGCCGATAACAACATGCTGTTGCATGGCCTCAAACTCTTCCGGCGTATAGTTGCCCGGCTTTTTTAAAATGGCATCGGCAATGCCAACCTTACCGACATCGTGCAATGAAGCATAGAGCCTGATACGCTTGATAAAAGCACGGTCCGCCCCATAGGTATCCGCCAACAGCGTGGCATACTCACTTACCCGGCGGATATGATTGCCTGTTTCTTCATCATTGGCCAGATTGGCATTCTCCAGCACCGTTACCAGGCCCAAAGACATTTTTTCAATGGTCCGGGTCTTCTCATCTACCAGATGGGAGAGATGTTCTTCCCGGTCGGCCAGCATCCTGTTCTTCTGGCGCAGCTCATCCTGCAGATTTTTCAGGCGGAGCTGGGCCTTGACCCTGGCCAGCAGTTCATCCTTGTTAAAGGGTTTGGTCACATAATCCACCCCGCCGTTGCGGAAGGCTTCCACCTTGCTTTCCACATCCGTCTTGGCGGTGATAAAGATAATCGGAATTTCCCGGGCCATCTGTTTATCCTGCAGAAGCCGGGAAACCTGAAAGCCGTCTATGCCCGGCATCATGATATCAAGCAGTATCAGGTCCGGCAGGTCATGCTCGATCATATCGAGCACAGCGGCACCATTGGCAGCCATGCGAATCTGGCAATCCAGGCTCTGCACCAGCAGTTCGGCAAGCAGCCTTCTGTTCTGGGCGATATCATCAACAATCAGAATTTTATTCTGGGTCTTGGCAGGTGTAACCATTGGGTAAAAACGTCTCCAGTTTTCTGATGAGCTGCGGCAGGGCCTCATCATCAAAAGTTGCGGCAATCTGTTGCAATTCCTGCTGCAGATCGCGTATTTCCTTAACATAGATAAAGTCGGCAAAAGTGGTAGCCAGACTGCGGATCTGGTCCGGATTGAAAATCTTCAGATTATTCTGCAACACCTCAATGGCCTGGACAATCTGAAAACATAATTCCCGGCTGAGCACAAAATTCTCGCTGGCGGCAAAAGGCTGACCCGGCTGCTCATCCCCTCTATTTCCCTGGATAGTCAGTGAATACTTGCCAGCAACCAGAAGATAGATCTTCCGATAAAACATGCCCAGTTCCAGCGGTTTGGCCAGGTAATCATTACAGCCGACCCGCAGAAATTTTTCTTTATCGCCCGGCATGGCTTCACCGGTCAGGGCAAGAACAAAGAGATTCTTCCATCTGTCGTTTTTGCGGATGCGCTCAATAGTCTGCATACCGTCCAGCACAGGCATCTGCATATCGAGAATCAGCAGATCGAAATCAGCTTCATCCAGCCGGTCCAAGGCCTCCAGTCCGTTGGCGGCAACGACCGTATCGAGGCCGAGATTAAGCAGCATCTCCCTGATGAGATTCTGGTTCATTTCATCATCTTCCGCCAGCAATACCCGCAATTTCACCCCGGCCTCCGCCAAGGCTGTGGTCAGCATTTCCCCGGATAACGGCACATCCTGTTCAGGGGCGGCGCCCTTCTCCATTGCCTCCGATTTCTGAAAAGGCAGACGCACGGTAAAAACCGAGCCCTTGCCGATATCAGTCTCCAGGCTGATTGAGCCGTTCATCAGCGAGACCAGCCGGCTGGTGATACTCAGACCAAGGCCTGTGCCGCCATACTTGCGGGTAGTGGCGGAATCACCCTGTTGGAATTCGGCAAAAATGACCTTCTGCTGTTGCCGGGAAATACCGATACCTGTATCAGCGACCGTGAAAATTGCCGTATCGTCCACATAGCTGCAATGGAGGGTAATGGAACCCTTTTCCGTAAATTTAAAGCTGTTGCTGAGCAGATTGACCAGAATCTGATTCAGGCGAATGCTGTCGCCAATTACCCAGTCCGGCATGTCAGCGTTACCGGAAATGCGAAA
Source organism: Pseudomonadota bacterium (assembly GCA_018897105.1). GTDB lineage: Bacteria > Desulfobacterota > Desulfobulbia > Desulfobulbales > SURF-16 > SURF-16. The sequence continues at coordinate 15,245 of JAHILF010000018.1, read as the reverse complement.
ATCAATGCCCTTTTCCGCGGCATGCGAGGCAAATATCTGCCCAAGATCGTTCATGGCCTGTCGCAGGGAAAATTCCTGGTGTACGATTTCCAATTTGCCCGCCTCTATTTTGGCAAAGTCGAGAACGTCATTAATAAGGGCCAGAAGATTTTTGCCGGCGCGGCTGATGGTGCCAAGACGCTTTTTGTCCACCGGGTTTTCCGCATCCGTCAGCATCAGATCGGTATAGCCGAGGATGGCGTTTAAGGGGGTTCTGATCTCATGGCCCATGTTGGCCAGAAAAAAGCTTTTCATCCGGCGGGCCTCCACCGCCTCCTGTTTTGCCCATTGCAGAGAACGCTCGATCTCCTGCAGCGAGGTGATTTCCGAGCCGTAGATACGGATCAACGTGTTTTCTTCGATAAATTTCACCCGCCGCTCAAAATGAACGCCGTCGATATCAACTTCATCTGCAAAATCCTTCCACATTTTCCCATCAAAATAAAGCAGCAGGGAGTCGAGCCCCTGCAACAGCGGATGATCGAGCCCATCCCAGCCAGCAGAAAAGCGGTGCATACAAGCCGGATTGGCATAGGTGATCTGGCCGTGCAGATTGATTTCGATGATCATATCGGCATTTTCTTCGGGAAAAGAGGCCAGACGGTGCAACTCAACCCCAATTCTCCTCTGCTCGGATATATCCTCCTGCACCACGACAAAATGGCTGATCGCGCCACGCCTGTCTTTAAGCGGAGCAAGGGAGACATGCTCCCAGAATTTCTCCCCATCCTTTTTCCTGCTCAGGATTTCGCCCTGCCACGGCTGACCCGACCGGAGGCTTTCCCACATGGCCAACATAGGCCCCTCAGCCGTTTCCCCGCTGATCTCATGCAGATTCCTGCCAATGACCTCATCCTCAGGGTATCCAGACAGGATGCAAAACGCCCTGTTGACAGAGACAATATCGCCGAGGCGGTCGATAATAATAAAGGCGGCACTGCTCTGCTGCAAGGCCTGGGAGAAGAGAGACTCTTCTTCAGCTTTCTCACGGAAACGGTTGCGCTGACAGACCGCCACGACCAATGCCGACAGCAGTGCGAGGACCGCCCAGGCCATGAAACATTGTCTGAAAAAAACAACATTGACCTCACTCAGCGGACTGAGCGCAAACTGATTGATAATTTTCCAATAAAAATTGTTGCCCTGGCCAACGGCAATGTTTGTTGCCCCAGGCTGTCCCGCCCCGGCCGCCCCATTGGTCTCTGCCGGATAATAGGTGGCAAAAGTGACGATTTCCTGCCGTTCCTGAAACTGCCCATTGCCAGCGATGGCGATTTTCCCCCAACTCTCAGGGTGTTGGAGGGCAAATGAGACGGTTCTGTTCTCCAGCGGAGTCCCATTGGCAGCCTTACGGTCTCCAGTCCGGAGAAACTCGTTTCCCCACCTGTTTACCAGAGAAACAGTTCCGGAAAAAGCAGCAACGATGTCCTGCAGTTCCCTGACAAAATGCTGCTGCCGGCATTCAATAAGCACCATTCCCTGGCTGCGCCCCCTGCTGTCAAATACCGGGGTTGCGGCTACAAGCAACGGTCCGACTATCCCTTCCCCGACTGCCGTGCCGCCATCATTCTCGGAATCAGCCAGATACATCTCGCCTTTACCCAGCAATTTGGTCTGCTGAAAAAAATCAGCCTGGGAGTTATCCGACAACTTTTCACCTGGGATTATCTTCACAGACGGCGATGAAGAGCTTACCCTGACCAGGACAACGCCGCTGGTCGATAGATAGCTTATGCGGGCATAGCTATCCCTTGTTTCGACAAATTCCGCATATTGTTGGGCCAGTTTCTGCCGTGCGTCATCATCCCCTTGGGACTGAAAAGAATTCATTGTCTGCAGGGTGGCAAGATACTGCAGATCGGCGCCAAGCAGGGAGATGGCATTGCCAATAGCCGAATGCACCACTCTGACGCACGCCAAGGCCTTTTGACGCTGCTGCCGGTTGCATTCCTGGATATTGGCAACGGCGCAGGCCAGCACGATGGCAAAAAGGAACAGGAAAAGCGGAATAGAGAGTTTGAGGAAACTTCGGCCTGCAGTGATAAATTGTTTTCTGTCCGGCATCAGCTTGCCTTGACAATGGATGGGCTAATTGACAATTTCACGAATTCCTAAAAATATCCACGATCAGATGTACATCATCTCATGCCAGGGGACATTACCGACGATTTCAGGAATGACCGCCACGTCAAAGCCGATTCGCCCCATCCTTTTCGCCAGCTTTTCCGTGTTTATTTTTTCAATTTCCACCCCGGCCATAAACCACGAAGCAAGCAGATCGGCGATATAAACCGCGTGTACCAGTTCCGGATTGATAACCGCTCTTTCCGGGTAATGATGGAGGCTTGCCGCCTCACCCAGATTTTCCGGCAGATTCCATATGACGGCAAGTTCTGCACCGATCTTCTGGTGGTCCGTGCCAAATGACTCCTGCTCAACAGTGATCAGATCGGCAACACCCTCCCGCTGGCTGCAGTAAAACATCGGCCTGGTCGCCGCCACATACTGGTCCAGCACAATTTTGCCGATATCATGCAGCAGGCCTGCCGTATATGCAGCCTGGACATTCTGCCCCGGTATTTTCCGGGCGATAACCTTGGTTAAATTGGCAACGGTGAGGGAGTGTCTGAAAAGTCCACCCCTGACCAGGGAATAGCCACCCTCCTGTTTTTCAAAAAAATCCTGCAGTGAAGTGGAAATGACGATCTCCAGCAATCGGATTTCCCCCAGGATCAGAGTGGCTCTGGTAATGGAATCGATCTTCTTGTGCGGGCTGATCAAGGCAGAATTGCAATAGCTGATGACCTTGGCGCTCAGCACCTGGTCACGGCTTACCTCAGCGGCAATTTCCTGCATGTCGTAATTTTCACCATGCAGTAGGCGGATCAACTTGATGGTGATCTGAGGAATGGGTTTGGCATTGATGATGGCTGCCCGGATTTTCTCCGGTGTGGGTTTGATGATCTGTTTTGCACAATCCTCCGGGTGGAAAAATGGTGTTATCTTGGCATGCGAGTTTGACGTATCAAGAGAAATTTTCATGCCGTAACAGCCGCCTGTTTCCGATTTTCTTACCGGTATGGCCTTGGCTTGCAAAAACCGATAAACACATTCACAGATCCGTCCGCCGATATCAAGATTCAGGTCATATTGCGAGAAAGGTATCCCCAAAGCACCGCCTGCGACCACAGCCTCAAGCCGGCTGTGTACCGCCCCGCTTTTGAGCAGGTCATCGACAAACAAGGCCAGGCATGATGAGGCGTAGCTTCTGGGCTGCCAGGAACTCTCCGGACCAGGGGAATCAGGCAGAAGAATGTGGCAGAGGCCACCGACCCCGGAAATTTTATCATAAATGGCAACACCTACGCAGGTCAGCAGCAGGGCCTCAAAAAATCGGTGCTCTCCGGAGGATTCGATCAAATAATCACCGGCACTGACCAGGGTATGCTCCATGGCTCTCCTTTGTGCAGTCATTTTTTCAGAAAGGAATAAAGTGATTTGCTGAAATTATATCATGGAAGATGGCGCAGCATTTGTCAATAAACCTGAAAGATCCGGCGAAAATCCTGTATTGCCAAACAGCTAGAAGGATCGGAGACAGAGTGGGGGAACAAAACGGAATACCAAACGCTCCCTCGGTGCGATGGCATTTATTTCTGCCGCCAGGTAGCCAGACGAATACCGCACACGGCAAGAAAAATTCCGGCAATCTGCAGGGATGAAAGGAACTGCTGCAGAAAGATATGCCCCCAGATGCTGGTCAGCACAGGCTGCAGCAACAGCAGGGTTGAGGCGATTGCCACGGGAACATGGGGTAGTGCGGTGATAATGAGCCACCAGCCCACCACCGAGGAGAGAAAAGCATGCAGGGCGAGCCAGCCCAATGCCTCCCGGCCCGGAATCAGCAGATTGCCCTCGCCCGCCATGGGCAGAAAAAGAAAAAAGGAGGAGACGACCGCCACCCAGAAGAGCACCTGCTGAGGAGTGGTCTGATAATTTCTGAGCAGGCGCAGGATGATGAGAAAAATGGAATAGGTCATGGCGGTCACCAGTCCATACAGGACACCTGGCAGCACCGCCTGGCCGACACCTCTGGTCAATGTCAGCAGGGCAATACCAAGCAGGGCCAGTAGGCAGCCGGGCCAGAACCATTTCTGCAGATTTTCCCGGAAAAAGAAAACCGCCAGCAGGGAAACAATGAGCACCTGGAGATTGCCCATCAGGGTGGCCGGGCCAGCGCCGAGGAAAATAATGCACCGGTGCCAGGCCCACAGATCGACGGCAAAGAAAAGGCCCAGCAATATCAGCAGATATGTGGCCCGTCGGGCACGAACGAGAAAACCGAAGCGAGGATTTGCCGCCTCCAGAAGGGACCCACTGTCGGTCTTGAGAGCTGCGGCCCGAAACGGGCGGGTGAAAGGATAGAGTGAGAGCCAGATGAGAGCGGCAAAAAAATTACGATAAAAAGCGGAAACCGTGGGATGCACACCGGCCAGGGTGACCAGGATGGCTGAGGTGCTGATGCAGCAGATGCCCAGGATAAGAAGTACGTACCATCTGCTCATGCCGGATCAACGCTGAACGGGTCATCCTGCGTCATTCATGACAGCCCGCAGGAACGGCGATGAAAGGCTACGGCCTCGGCATATGTAATCCCGGTGCCGCCGAAGATGTCCAGGGCACTGCCAATGGTGGCGTCAAGCCGGTTCTTTCCCAGGACCTGGAGCTTTTCCAGATCAGCCAGATTTTTTACTCCACCGGCATAGGTGGTGGGAATCGGAGTCCATCTGCCCAGCTTTTCGGCAAGCTCCTCTTCAATGCCCGCACACTTGCCTTCCACATCCACGGCGTGGATCAGAAATTCATGACAGAAGGAGGCGAAATAGTTCAGAGCTTCTTCTGTTATGGCAACCGAGGTAAATTTCTGCCAGCGGTCGGTGACGATATAATAGTCATCCCCTTTTTTCCGACAGCTCAGATCAAGCACCAGATGTTCCTGTCCTACGGCGGCCATCATGCCGCGCAACCGCTCTTCATGGATCATGCCGTCCAGAAACACATAGGAAGTGACGATCACCGCAGAGGCCCCCTTGTCCAGCCAGTCGGCCGCATTGAGGGCATTGATGCCGCCGCCGATCTGCAGACCGCCAGGCCACGCGGCCAATGCCTCTTCGGCAGCCGCATCATTTCCCGGGCCAAGCATGATCACATGGCCGCCGGTCAGACTGTCGGCCTTATACATTTGCGCGTAAAAGGCGGATGAGTGGGGGGAGGAAAAATTGGTCGTGAGCGACGCAGAAGAGGTATCAGAAAGGGTGGAACCGACAATCTGCTTGACGCAGCCGTTATGCAGGTCAATACAGGGGCGAAATCTCATAGGAATTCAGACGCGGATCAGGGATTCCGGATGCTGGATAAAAAGTTTAGGTACAATCAATCCATGATCCGGAATCCACTCTCCAGAATCAAATCAACACTTTTCAATAATCAGCAAGGTGGACGGGTCAAGAATCAGACTCGGCCTGCTGCCGCCTACTTCACCATCCCGCTTCATGATATTCAAGGCGATGCATTTCTTTTCCGCATCAGGCTGCAGCAGAATAATGGTGTCAAACAAAGCGTCTGCTTCATGACAAGGGGCAGGGACACCCGATTTGCTGACCCTGTCATCGTTTCGATGGCAGACTGCGGAAATCCAGATGTTAATATTTAATTTCTTAGCCAGATCACGTATCTGAACAAGAACCTTCTCGGGCGAAATGGAGCAGTCAAAACCATCCACCAGCAGGCAGTCCGGCTGGAATATATTCTGATCGATGAGGTCTTTAAGCCGCTCTTGCAATTTGGCGACACCAAAACTCTCCTCGTTAAAGGTCATGATCATACGCTGACTCATGAGTTCTTCCTGTATCTCTGCAGCCCGTTCCAGATTACACGCCCTGGAGATGTCCTGAAAAATGTCATCATACCAGATTTTAGTTTTTTCCAGACTCTGGCCGATGCTCACATGCAGGACCTTGTTGCCTCTCAGCATGCTGTCCAGGGCTATCTGCACCAGAATTGCGGTCTTTCCCAACCCGGCCCGGGACATAACCAGTCCCATCCTGGGGGCTGCTGCCTTCCCCTGGTCCGCCGGACTGAGAACACGAAGCGGATTTTTCAGAATCAGATCCTCTTTCAACATAGTCTCACCCCTATTTCCCCTGCTCTTTCTTTTTCTTGCGCATCTCTTCAATCAAATTTTCTGCCACATTTCTGGGTACCTGTTTATAGTCGCTGAACTCCATGGTGAATTCCGCCTTGCCCTGGGTAAGGGAACGCAGCACAGTGGAGTAACCGAACATCTCGGAAAGAGGCACCTCGGCTTCAACAGCAGTATATTCACCCTCTTCCAGGGTACCGATAATGATGCCGCGACGTTGATTCAGACTGCCCATGATCCCCCCCTGAAATTCGGTGGGTCCTTCAACGGCAACCTTCATGATCGGTTCCATCAGCACGGGATGGGCCTTCTTGTAACCTTCCTTGAAGGCGCCAATGGCCGCGAGCTGGAAGGCAATGTCCGAGGAATCCACGGCATGGTACGCGCCATCGTTGATGACGCAGCGAACACCACTGACAGGAAATTCCGCCAGGGAGCCTTTCTCCAGACTCTTCCGAAAGCCTTTATCGCAGGAGCTGATGAATTCACGGGGAATGACGCCGCCGACGATATTATCGACAAATTCGTATTCACCCTCGGCCAGCGGTTCCATATAGCCACCCACCCGGCCGAACTGGCCCGAACCACCGGTCTGCTTCTTGTGGGAGTAGTTGAACTCCGCCCGCTGGGTAATGGTTTCACGGTAGGCAACCTGGGGAGCGCCAACCTTGACCTCGGCGCCGTATTCACGTTTCATGCGCTCAATGTAGACATCCAGATGCAGCTCACCCATACCGGAAACAATGGTTTCATTGGTTTCATGATCCACATAGGTCCTGAAGGTGGGATCTTCCTTGGTAAAGCGGTTGAGCGCCTTGGACATGTTACCCTGGGATTTGTTATCCACCGGGATAATGGCCAGGGAGATAACAGGGTTCGGCACGTGCATGGAACTCATGGAGTAACTGATATCACTGGAGGTGAAGGTATCACCGGAGGCACAGTCAACGCCGAAAAGGGCCACGATATCACCGGCACCGGACTCATCTATCTCTTCCATCTCATCGGCATGCATGCGGACCAGGCGTCCGATCTTCACCTTTTTGCCGGTACGGCTGTTGATGATGGTATCGCCCTTTTTCAAGTGGCCCTGATATATGCGGATATAGGTCAGCTGGCCGTACCGACCGTCTTCCAGCTTGAAGGCAAGGCAGACCAGAGGATCTTCAGATTTGGAGGTCAGCACCAGCTCCTGCTCCTCATTCCTGAGATCGAGAGCGATATTTCTGATATCCATGGGGTTGGGCATATACATGGTAATGGCGTCAAGCAGACACTGCACACCCCTGTTCTTGTATGCCGAACCCATGAAAACAGGAGCCAGTTCCAGGGCGAGAGTGCCCTTGAGGATAGCATCTTTGATCATCTTCTCAGTGGGCTCGCCCTCGAGAATCGCTTCCATCAGCTCATCGGAAAACATGGAGACGGCATCCAGCATCTCTTCCCGCTTTCCCGTGGCCTCATCGAGCAGGTGCGCCGGAATTTCTTCCTCACGAATCTTCTCGCCGTTGTCCCCGTCAAAATAAATGGCCTTCATCGTGACCAGATCGACCACACCTTCCAGATCGCCTTCAAGACCAATGGGTATCTGCATCATGACCGCGTTGAGGCCCAGCTTATCCCTGACCTGGTTGGCCACCCTCTCAGGATTGGCGCCGGTCCGGTCGCATTTGTTGATGAAAACCACCCGCGGGACCTTGTAACGGGACATCTGGCGGTTGACCGTGATACTCTGGGACTGAACTCCGCCAACGGAGCAGAGAATCAGCACCGCGCCGTCCAGCACCCTCAGGGCACGCTCAACCTCAATGGTGAAATCCACATGGCCGGGGGTATCGATGATGTTGATAGAATGGTCCTTCCAGCTGCAGTAGGTCGCCGCAGACTGGATGGTAATGCCCCTTTCCTTTTCCAGCTCCATGGAGTCCATCTTGGCGCCGACTCCATCCTTGCCCCTTACCTCGTGTATCGCGTGGATACGGTCCGTATAAAAAAGTATCCTTTCCGTCAGGGTCGTTTTACCGGAATCAATATGGGCGCTGATTCCAATATTACGAACTTTCGACAAATCTTTTTGCATCTCTTTTTCCTCAAACTTTTTAGCTCGATTACAACATGTCCCCGCCCGCGGGAAAAAAATTACGTTGGGTACATTACAATTAAAAAAACGGCCCTCAGATCAGGGCCGTTTCAGAATACACATAAGAATCAAGTTACATAAACCATCCGCCAGCAGCTTGTCAAGAAATTTTATCGACTCGCCTCAAATGAGCGGGCGAAGAGATCAGCTATGGCTGCTTTGCCGTCATCGGTCAGATTTCTGGTGCCGGAGCAGGCAATGGTATCAAAGGCAATCATGGGGAACTCCGGCTTCCAGGCACCTTCTTTCCAGGTGAACCAGCCTTTTTGCTCCTGGTCATAGACGCTGACCGGCCGATTAAACAGCCTTGCCAGCTCGACCGCCCAGCCGGTGCCGCCCTTGACACTGTTATCTTCTAGAATTTTGCCCACCACAAAAACCTGGTGACCCTTATTGACCATATGAAAAATGGACTGCAGCACCTTCCTGATTTTCTTTTTTTCATAATAGGTGCGGTTCATCATTTTCGAGACGAGTTCCATGCTGATATCGCCACGGGCAAGCTCATCCTCCGAAAGTATCACCACATGCTTGTCCCGGGCCATGGCATGGCCTTCATAGGAAAAATTCACCTCCCGCAGTCCCCATTGCTCGGCTGCCTCGCCGAATGCAGCTTCCGCACCTCTCATTCCACCACTGTACAGCGTACATTTTGTCTTCTCTATCATAACCCCCCCCACTCTTCATAACGGGATTCTACCTGCAGCCAGGCAAATACCATAACCGCCGCTTCAGGCATAAAGTTTCCCCCTTGCCGGGGTATAAATTGTGCAGTTTACCTGTCAGGCCGGATCGAGCCCGGCGCCACATATTATTTGCTTGCGATTGATTTACCTTAGCGCAGCCTGCAGACGCCCTTCCGGCCCGAAATGCCGAAGCGCCTTGCGACTGAACGAATAGAAAAAAGGGGCTGCGCGGTGACGCAACCCCTTTCATATCTCTGGCGCCGATACCAGGAATCGTATCAGGAAAACATGGATTTCACGGCATTCTCCCGCAAATAGTCCCCAACAGCCGACTTGTTTTTTCCATAATACAACCCAGAGAATTATCAGCACTTACTTTTCGGTCACGTAACTTAATCCTATATATATAGCAGAAGGCCTCATCTGTTGCAAGAAAATCGTGAGGCAGGCGCAAAAATTCAAAAACTCCCTATTTTTGTTAGCAATCCCGGCATAATGCCCGCCTGCCCGGAGTCGGGATGGGACTGTGGAGTGTGAATAATTCTTTCAAAAGAGCCTCTTGCAAAATGAACGTCGTAGCGAGATCCAGAGAAAAATTTTCTGTGCAAGGATGAGTTGTGAAATCGCCCGGAAGCATAGCAGTGCTACGTTGAGGACGATTTCACAAGGAAGACGCCGCACAGGATATTTTTAGCCGATCGGAGTAGATGTTAATTTTGCAAGAGGCTCTTTCAGTTACCCGAAGCCTGTCCCCCGCGTATACAAGAATCCAGGAGTCTTGCAGCCATCACAAGGACAACGGCATACCATGCCCCAAGACCTGACAAGAATATATAGTCTTTCAACATCTCCTTGCAACTTGATAAACCAAAAAAATGAAGAAAAAGTGAAAACCGGGATTTTTTTCTGAAAAAGTATCGTTTTCCCCCTGACGATCGGCAGCGCGATTCCCTTATACTTTGGCGATGAGCAGACTGGCTTTTACGGATTTCATTTTTTGTTGCAGAATGTCACTGAGATTTCATTCTGCAACAAACAGATCGGCGTGACAGTCAAATCCACCTTCTGCCCGGGAAAAATATCTCACCCCGTGTCATAGGCGGATTTCCCGACATTTATTTTCCCCGACTCCCCATCTTCCTTTCTTTTTTCTCACCGCCTTCCCCTCTTTAGATGTTGCGGTATGCAACACCAGGAAACCCCTCCGACCAACAACCAAGTTATATACAAATATTTCATTTTATAATTATTTGATTTTATTGAATAATACCAAAAAGTCATGTATTGGCACGCTTGATGCTAATCTTTCAGACACTAAATACAATTAGGAAATCGATTTTTTAGAATTTCACATCATGACAATACGAGCCTCTTGCAAAATGAACGTCGTAGCGAGATCGAGAGAAAAATATTCTGAGCAAGGATGAGTTGTGAAATCGCCCGGAAGCGTAGCAGTGCTATGTTGAGAACGATTTCACTAGGAAGACGCTGCACAGGATATTTTTAGCCGATCGGAGTAGATGTTCATTTTGCAAAAGGCTCAATACGTTAAGAATAAATGGAGGAAGAGCATGGCCCTTTCCAACTGGCTCAAACCAGGCAAAAACAAGGACGTGAACGTTGTAAAACTGCAGGAAGAATACATCGGCATCGGTGAAATGGCTGCAGGTCACCCTTCCGGTGCTGCAGCTTCCATCAAAAGGATGGTGGATCAAAAAAATGGGCCTCCCAAAATATTGGTGGTGGGAGATGGCCGATATTCCAAAAAACTGAGAGATTACAGCCTGAAGATGGCCCAACGCTTTGACTGTGAAATAGTGGCCCTCAACGTTTCCGAGCCCCCTCTGCCTTTCGGCGGCGAAAGCGCGGGTACACAAGCCGGCATGTTCCCTGAATCACCGATGAACAACATGGGGCAATTCATTGAACAGTCACAGGCAATGGGAGTAAACGTAAAACCCGTTACGCAACCCGGCAACAAGGATCAGGTGATAGCTGAAATGAGCGCTCAAGATCCCACTATCCGCTATGTGGTGAGCGAACCTGATTACGGCAAAGAGGAAGGAATCGGAGAATACCCGATGCTGGATATGGATCTGGGTTATTCGCGTCTGTAACAAAATATATTTGCCAAAAAGTGTATTATAAAAGGGTCTGCAGACGAAACGCTGCAGACCCTTTTGTCTTTTGTGAAGCCGGAAATCAGGCTGGGAGCTTTTCAGATGACGGCGCATCTGTGCTTAAAAAGCATGGTGAATGACGCTAAGTGACGCATAGGCCAGACCCGTCATGCCGAGCAGGTCCAGGCTTGCTCCTCCAATTGCTAAATGCTTCTCTCCCAGTCTGATTGACTGAGAGCTTCACACAAACCCGTTTCACAAAAGGCATGTCGAGGGACCGCCTGATGAACGGGCCTTGCGGGCGCACCACATAGCTAATCGCTTAATTTGCTTTGCAATCCGTCCGGCCAAAGTCAGCGGCAAAAAGAGCAACATCACTCTCATCAACAGTGCCGCTGTTATTCAAATCCGCCTGAAGATCATTCGCCGCATAAGCATCGACAAAAACAGCCATGTCAAGTCCATCTTCATCGCCATCATCATTAAGATCTCCCGGACATGAAGAGAGACCCACCGGTTGCTTAATCTCTCCTAAATTGTCATTGGCAGGAACGATATAGTCGGCAACCACAACACCATGGATACCCATGAATTTTGTGAGGGTAATTTTTTCTCCACCTGAGAGTGGCATGTTCTCAGAGGTCAAGGAATTAAAGAGATTGTTTAGGTCTGCATAGGCCTTGGGGATTGAAATGCCGTCTCCGACAAAATTGGATACAGGATGTTTTCCACCTTCAAGCTCTGCCACAAGCAAAGTCCCTTCGGCAGGAGTCACACCGTCCTGGAAATAGCAATCAAAGGCAATCAGGTCATTGGTAAATGGTATTTCAGCTTCCCCGGTAATCTTCGATTTTACTAACCTGCTCTCCGTGGTTACACTGAGCAGAGGAGTTCCGGCAGGTTCCAGCGTCACGTCACTTGTGGCTAGAGAGGTTGTCACGGTCTGAAAATAATATGAGGTTTCCGGAGCAAGACCTGTAACTCTTACCTTCATGACTCCGTTATCTTCTGCCGCAAGCACAATATCATTGTTTCCGCTGGCAACGGGGTGGGGGATTATCAGTGCATCCGCGGTAGGCACAAGGCCATCAGGATCGTCAAAGACATGTAAGTCAGGGGAGCTCGCCTCACTTGATATCCAGATGACAGAGAATGATTGCGGGGTGACATCCGTCACCCTGACATCTGTAATGATCGGCGCTCCGGCAATTGCCTTTAAAGCCGGGGCCGTGACCACCAGAAAGACCAGAACAGCCAACTGCATCGCCTTTAATGGTTTATCCATAGTATGACCTTTGTATCTGGTAAATTTGCCTTGAGTAGCTGCCGTCCGCCAATGTCGTTTCATCAAGGCAAGACCTTTATCCTGAATGAAAAGATATTATTGGTTAATGGCTCCAAAGGATTTCCTCCCCCATCTTCCAAGCCGTATTCCACCTGAAATTCGCTTATTCCTTCCAGGGCAGTGCCTGAAACCTGGATAGAAAAGAAAATCTCCATTTCGGTAGCAGAGACCCGGGATACGCCAGTAGTGGTGTAGGTGATATATGCAGGGATCCCTATCGGGATTTCAGTATAATATGCCGCTTGATCAAGAAGAGCGGCGTCTCCCGTAAATATCCGGCTGTCACTAACAAAACCGCCTTTAATAATTTCATAATCCACCCCTTCTTCGAGGGTAACACTGACCGTATCAAAATCTGTCAGATTATTGGCACTCATGGCAGTGGCGGTGATGGTGTTTAAGCCGGAGGTAAGGGGTACCCCGGCAGCGGTAAATGTTCCTGCGCTGACATTAGCCCTAATGCCATTTACCGTGACGATAGCCGTGCTATCAGTGATCGTTCCTGAGACATCGATGGGAGAAGCGGATACCGTAGCCCCTTCTACCGGAGAGGTTATAGCAATATCAGGCGCTACGAGAAGCGTCGGAACAGTCACGGTCGACCTCATATGAACAATAAAGGCCTCGCTGTTGACAATGTCGAAATACCCCCCTGCTGGTAGGTTATCGTCGTATGCCGTGGTTTCGAAGGTACCGGTTTCTCTGTTTAACCTCTGGATGCTGGCCGCTGTATCAGATGAGCCCAGCATCCACAAAAGATCATAGGAAGTGTAACCATGGGGCATGCATGGAAAGGATACGATATTGAAACCCGGCTGCAGGGTAATCGTGGGACTGGCAATCTGATCGACAAAGGAAAGCGATTTTGCCTTCTTCATATAGACAAGGTATCCCTCACCGCTGATAATATCAAATTCATCCCCTCCGGCCACGCCTCCTTCGCAAGTCGTGGTTTCAAAGGCGCCTGTTGCAGAATTGTAGCGCTGGATCTTCTCGATCTCAGCCTCGCTTCCCAGATCAACAATCAAGTCATAGGAAGTATAACCTCCCGGCACAGCCACAGGATATCCGAAAAGATTGAGCCCCTTACTGAAATTGATGTCCGGCGCCTTCGGGTCCGTGCCAAGGGCGAATTCATCTTCATTGCTTACCCCGTCAAAATCAAGATCCTCCAGGTTGTCAGCAATTCCATCATTATCAGTATCTATCAGGAAGGGGTCTGTTCCGGTGTAATCTCTTTCATAATCATCTGAAATACCGTCGTTATCGTCATCATCATCACAGACGTCGCCCATTTCATCTCCCGCAGGATAACCGGACAGGCCATCATACTCTTCATCCGTATTCTTCTGGTCCGCATTCGGATCATCAGGGCAGTTATCCATCAGTTCCGGCACCCCATCACCATCGGTGTCGGTCTCGCGCATGGAGGTGAAAAGAGCCAGCAGGGAAACCGCCGTATCGTATGCCTTGTTATTCCAACTGCCATCAGCTTGCTGGTTGGCGAGAATATAGGCTAAGGTGTTCTGGGCCTCCGGACATGCAAGGTCCAGGTTGGCGATGGCCGTGTACGCCAAGGCGGTCTGATAGATGCAGCTGCCTTCGGTCCCGAATCCATAATCCGCATTCTGTTGGCCTTTCAGCCAGGAGATACCGGCATTAATCGCCTTTTCAAGATCGAAGGATCCGGCATATCCCTCAAAGCCTATGAGGACCTTGGAGGTCATATAAATGTTGCTCTCCGCCCCCCTGCTGAGTCCCCAGCCGCCGTCCGGATTCTGGGCTCCCATAAGATAGGCCAGGGGGTCGATCAGGGCGGAGGAATCATATCCTCCCGAAGTCAACGTTATCTGCAAGGAATAGGTGCTTGCGGCATTCCCGTATATCTGAATACGCCTTCTCCCGGGCTCTATTGTAATTCCTGTCGTAGTGAGATAGGTTGCAGAAGTGATAGGTCCCCAGGAATAATAGGTGGTCGAATCAGATGGAAAAAGGCGGAAGGTAATACTACCGGAGATAGCCGATATAAATATCTGCAGATTTGCGGCATCAATCGGGTAATCAAAAGCAAATTCCTGGGTTTCTCCTGCGGCTATGGATTTTTCACTGACCAGGAGCCCCTGAGGGATACCGGCAAGACGAAGTGAATCCAGGACAAGTAAGGTATCAAGGCAATTCGTGGCATAGCCCGCGGCAGCCCCCCAGCCGCCCTCAGGATAATTGGGCAGGGTGTTATCGGCTTCATTCGGATTTTGGGCGGCAAGAAGCTCATCGACCAAGAGGGAAACATCAATTCCTTCCTGGGCCAGAACAGATGTCTTCCTGGCCAGGTAGTCATTGTTTGCAGGAGTAAAGTTCTTTATAAAACTGATGGCATAGTCATATTCCGCGCCCGTCTTTCTGTATTTCTTGAGAATATCAGCAACTACAGCTGTGTCCCTGAATTCAGTCAGATGCGGCTCCCCCCAACTCCCGGAACTATTTTGGTTAGTTAGAAGCCAGGCCAGACCGTTGTCCATGGCTGGGGTTTGGGCATAGGAAGCAAATGGAAAGAAAGAGAGCAGAATTACAATAAGGAGCTGTAAAATAATAACATGGCCACTTAGCTTCCAGTGGGGACGATTGAATAATTCCACTCGCCATGAAAATCTTCACGCAAGATACGTATAGTTTCGAGTTCTTCGTCGGTTACTTTGATACCCGTCGGATATTG
>JAHILF010000087.1 GCA_018897105.1 Pseudomonadota bacterium | reverse complement strand
TTGCTCACTTTCTTCCACGGAGGGATATAACTCACGAAGAAGTCTTCCGGCAGATGAGTGTCAGACACCGGCAAAGGCAAGCATCCATTGACTCTGCATACAAACGGCAGAGTGATGGGTAATGTGACAAAGTAGAATTAAAGAGAGCATTATAAAAAAAAGCTGTTACCGGCAAGAATGGCGGCAGCAAATACCGCCGAGGAGATTGTAATGGATCAAGCAGATCATGACGAAATTCGCGGAGCGGTTCGGAAGAACTACGGAAAAATCGCCTCCGCCACCGGCTGCGGGTGCGCTTCCGCAACCTGTTGCGGAACGCCGGGTGACTTGACCGCCGCGGATATTTCTTTAAAGCTCGGCTATTCCAATGATGAGGTGACCGGGGTGCCGGAAGGGGCAAACATGGGGCTGGGATGCGGCAACCCCCAGGCCATCGCCGCCCTCAAGTCCGGTGAAACCGTGCTCGATCTTGGCAGCGGCGGCGGTTTCGATTCTTTTCTGGCGGCACGGGCAGTCGGCGAGACAGGACAGGTGATCGGCGTTGACATGACCCCGGAGATGATCAGCAAGTCACGCCAAAATGCCGTAAAGGCAGGTTATAAAAACGTCGATTTTCGCCTGGGGGAGCTGGAAAATCTGCCGGTGGCCGACGGGATTGTCGATGTGATCATCTCAAACTGCGTGATCAACCTTTCACCTGAAAAGGCAAGGGTTTTCAGGGAGGCCTGCCGGGTCCTGAAGCCGGGCGGCAGGCTGGCGGTGTCCGATGTGGTCAGAACCGTCGAGATGCCCGATAGCGTCAAAAAGGACCTGGCCATGTACACTGGCTGTATCGCCGGCGCCTCTTCGGTGCAGGAACTCGAATCAATGTTGCGAAGCGCCGGTTTCCAGGACATCCGGATCGGGCCGAAGAACGAGAGCCGGGCCTTTATCCGGGACTGGGCGCCAGGCACCAAGATTGAGGATTATGTCGTTTCCGCCACCATTGAAGCGGTCAAACCAGGAGACTGAAGACAGCGACCGGCATGGCCGGTCCCCTGCCTGCCATCAATAAGGTGAGTGGGGAAAATATATTGGGCTTGCACGGGGCCGGCCAGGATGTATAGTGAAAAAATGGATAAAAAGGGAGGACCTTATGCTGCAGGAACAGCTCATCGCCGGATTGTTCGCCATGCGGGACCATGTTGCCACCCATGTACTTACCCGCCTTGTCCCGGCCTTTTTCCCGTCCGGCGCCAGGGATGCCTGCACTGACCACAATCCCGTCATCGCCCG
Source organism: Pseudomonadota bacterium (assembly GCA_018897105.1). GTDB lineage: Bacteria > Desulfobacterota > Desulfobulbia > Desulfobulbales > SURF-16 > SURF-16. The sequence goes on along the minus strand of JAHILF010000087.1, from coordinate 25,553 downwards.
GATAAACCGATAGCCATGCCGTTCCTGGAATTGACCAATCTCACCTATCAGGTGGGTTCCAAAAAAATTATCGACAATCTTTGTCTTTCGATCGGAGATTCTGAAATCCATGCTCTGCTGGGGACCAACGGCACGGGCAAAAGCACCCTTGCCTATCTCATCGTCGGCTGCGAGGGCTACCGGCCTGCAACAGGCTCGATTGTCTTTGCCGGGCAGGATATCACCGACCGGAGGATTCATGAACGGGCGCAACTGGGCATCACCATGGCTTGGCAGGAACCGGTGCGGTTTGAGGGCATCTCGGTGGCCCAGTACCTCACCCTGAGGAACAAGGAGCTCAATCCCGCCCACTATCTTGACATGGTCGGTCTGCAGCCTGCTCATTACCTGACGAGGATGGTGGACAGCTCACTCAGCGGTGGCGAGCGCAAACGAATCGAGCTGGCCTCGATCCTGGCGCTCCATCCTAAAATTGCCATCCTCGATGAGCCGGACTCGGGCATTGACATGCTCTCCACCCTGGACATCATCAATGTAATCAACACCTTTAAAAAAATCGGCTCTTCGGTTCTTCTCATCACCCATCGCGAGGAGATCGCCCTGAGCGCCGACCGGGCCTCCCAGATATGCAACGGCAGAATAGCCTGTTCCGGCAGTCCGCAGGAGGTGGTGGCCTATTACAAATCAAAAAATTGTCTTGTCTGTGGCGGGGGGGAGTGTGTCGATGAGCGCCCTTGATCAACTCATGCTGGCATACAAAGATGCCGGCGGCGACCGGGCCATTCTGGCTGACAGCGCTACAGCGCATCTGGTGGCCGACGGCCATCAGATATTAAGCACCCGCGGGGTTAAAGGGCTTGAGGTGGAGGCCCACGCCACACCTGACGGCATCAGCGCCAAAGTCAGGGTGCGGGCAAACGTCAGGCTGGAAAAACCCGTTCATCTGTGCTTCGGAGTGCTGCATAAACAGGGCACCCAGAATATCCGCATGGATGTGAAACTTGAAAAAAACGCCCGGGCGGATTTTATCGCTCACTGCATCTTCCCCAATGCCGAGAAGGTGGTCCATATCATGGACGCGGTGGTCGACATCGGGGAGGGAGCGGAATTACGCTATGCCGAAACCCACTTCCACGGCAGTTACGGCGGGGTTTATGCCCGGCCCAAGGCAGTGGTCACTGTCGGTCGCAACGGCGCATATGTCGGTGATTTCGAGTTGATTACCGGCAGAGTCGGCCGGCTTGAGATAGACTACGTTGTCGAAACCGGGGAAAACGGGGTAACGGAGTTGACGGCAAGGGTGTTCGGTCATGGCGATGACACCGTCAATATCAAGGAAAAGGTGGTGCTTGCCGGCGAACATTCCAGGGGTCTTATCAAAACCAGGGTCGTCCTTGAAGATGAGGCATTTGCCGAGATAACAGGCATAACGGAAGGCAATGCGGCAGGGGCCAGAGGCCATGTGGACTGCATGGAGGTCGTCAAGGACAATGCCGTTGCCAGTGCGATTCCCATCGTGCGGGTGACCAACCCCCTTGCCAAGGTCACCCATGAGGCGGCCATCGGCAGTGTGGACAAGAGGCAGCTTGAAACCCTCATGGCCCATGGCCTGACACCGGCTGAGGCGGTGGACATCATTGTCAAAGGCATTCTGCGGTAAGTTTTTAAACACAGAGCACACAGAGATCACAGAGAATTTTTTGTTACTGTTATTTTGCACTGTGGTCTCTGTGTACTCTGTGGTAAATTCCCGGCTCTTACAAACCCATCAGAATTTTTCTTTCCCAAGGAAACATCAATGATAAAAAAGATCAGCAACGCCTATGTCGGAGGACTTCTCGGCGCGCTTGTGGACAGTTTCAATATCTGGATGCTGGGCAAAATCGGCTTCACGGCCTGGATCGGGGTGGGGCTGCGCCCTGAATTCAGACCGGCATGGCTCTATCCGCGCCTGGTCTGGGGCGGCATCTGGGGTCTTCTCCTGCTGCTGCCGATCATGAAAAGCCGTCCCATCCCGCGGGGCATGCTCATGAGTCTTGTCCCGACGGCCATGGTCTACTTCGTCATGTTCCCTGAGATGGGCAAGGAGACCTTTGGCCTCGGTTTCGGTCTTCTCACCCCGGTTCTGGTCCTGTTCCTGAACTTTATCTGGGGCATCGTGGCGGCCTCCTGGTACGAACATGGGCGCTGACAGCAGAAAGTCCCATAAAAACGGAGACTTTTTCAATGAGTTTGGCGAACTCCACCCTTCCGGACAGGCTGGGGGGCAATTTTTTTCTCTCGCCTCTCCATCAAAAGCAGACATCTTCGCTGATAATGATTACAATTTTTACACTTGACATGTTTTCCTTCTCACTGTCTAAAGCATATGAAATCCTGACCCGATAGAGAAAGCGGCGCCAACAGACACATCGGCAATGAAAAAGATATTTTTTTACCCATGCATAGCGATCATTCTCCTCTCGGTCACGAGCTGTGCAACCAACATTACCAAGCTCAACACCTCAGGCCCGTACACCTATAAAATCAATGCGCGGGGAGTCTCAAAAAATATTCAGACCGAGACCATCAACACGGCCAACAATCTCTGCCGGTCCATGGATAAGGATTACAAATTTATCAGAAATATCATTTTACCCAAGTCCGTCATGGGCATGGACATGATTTCCTATGACCTGATTTTCAGCTGCGTGGATCCGGGCAGCGCACAAATGCCGCCACCTCATAGGGCAAAAGAAGACCTCTGGGAAAATCTTCGCGGCCCTGAGACTCTACCGGACAGCGAACAAAAGCAGACACCCATTGTTGACCTTCCTGAAAAAGAAAAAAAAGTGGCGGTAATTAAAGCCGTCTCTCAAAAAAACAGAAAACCCGGGGCAACCGGCGACACTCCCGGCCAGCCGGAGAGCCTGGGCGGACCACCGCCAAGCAATGAGCTGGAACTGAAAAAAGAGGAGGGAAATATCATCGAAGAAATAATTTTTGAATAAATCCGTATCCCAAAAATCAGCTTTACCTGATAACTTCCTATCATTTTTCCCCCGCTGCATGCTCTCCATTTCACATAATTCCACCTTTCCCTGACTGACCCATCCCACTCAAAGCACACAATTTTATCGAGTTAGACGATATCTTTTGCTTTTATAGGCAAATATACCTACACTGTTTCCAGAGACAATACAACAGGCACACCGTATCTCACTATGCGGATACCTATTTTCCCCATGCATCTACTGCCTTGTGATGGAGGGTTTTGTGAAACCGAACCTGCTCATAAAAGTAATGCTTATCCCTATGGGACTGTTTTTTTTATCAACCGGCCTGCTCATTTCCATGGCCATGCTGATACAAAAACATCTATGGCAGGATATGATGGCGGAAGTTTCTTTGGCGCAGTCACAAATGCTCATAGAGGGACTGAAAAGATTCTGGCAGCAGGAAGCGTTTGAAATCATCAGTATTCTGTTTATAATTGTTGCCGCTACTTTTTTTGCAACCCATTTTCTTCTTAATCGCCTTCTGTCCAATTCCCTCAACAGGATTGTTGCGAGCATCAGGTCAATTGCCCAGGGCAATTACACCTACTCACCCCCTTTGGACGAGGTTAAAGAACTGCGCTCAATCGTCATTGAGGTAAAAAAGTTAGCCGGCAAACTTGAGGAACGGGATAAACAGATCAACCAGGAAATCGCTGAACGCATCCAGACCGAAAAGGATCTACGCCTTGCCAAAGAGCAATGGGAAAAAACCTTCAATGCCATTAGCGATGTTGTCTGTATCCAGAACACGGAAATGAAAATTCTGCGGGTCAATCAGGCGGTCACCAAGCTCTTCAATATCCCGCAAAAGGATGTTGTCGGGAAATATTGTTATGAAATTTTCCGGGGAGGATTGGGAGTCTGCCCGGGTTGCCCCACCCTGGCAGCGATTAAGGACCTGAAAACACACCGCAGCATCATGCACCATGAGGCCCATGGGAAAATTTTTGAAGTTTCCGTCTCCCCGGTTGTCAATGAAGAGAACAAACTCGAAGGCATTGTTCACATCGCCAAAGACATCACTGAACAGAAGAGGATAGAAACAAGGATAAGCCATTCCCATAAGATAGAGGCAATCGGCACCCTGGCAGGCGGAATTGCCCATGATTTCAACAATATTCTCTCGGCAATCCTGGGATATGGCGAACTGGCCAAAATGCGCATACCGACAGACAGTCCGGCCAGGGAAGATATAAAAGGGGTCATTCAGGCCGGACTGCGCGCCAAGGAACTGGTGAACCAGATCCTGGCCTTCAGCCGCAAGACAGATCAAGCATTGCTGCCAATGCACATCCAGTCCGTGGTCAAAGAGGCAATGAAACTCCTCCGGGCGTCCATCCCGGCCAACATTGAGTTTCAAATGAGGTTTAATGCCCAGTACGGCAATATTCTTGCTGACCCCTCCCATATTCACCAGGTCATTATGAATCTGGGCACCAATGCCTACCACGCCATGCAGGAAAAAGGCGGCATCTTAAGCGTGTCACTGAAAAAAACCGGTCTCATGAACCATGAGGTTTCTGACTTAAAGGCCGGTATCTATATCGAGCTGGAAATAAGCGATACCGGACACGGCATTCTCCCTGAAATAAGGGATAAGATATTTGATCCCTATTTCACGACAAAAGAGCTGGGCAAAGGAACAGGCCTGGGACTTTCCGTTGTCCACGGCATCGTAAAAAGTTACGGCGGAGCTATTACGGTTGACAGCCTGGTGGAAAAAGGCAGCATCTTTAAAATATATTTTCCAGTCATTGATATGCATCCTGCCGAACAACCCATAGAGGACATGGATGAGCCTTATCAAACCGGCTCTGAGCGGATCATGTTTGTCGATGATGAAACTGCCATCCTGATGTACAGCAAGAAGACCCTGGAGGCCTTCGGTTATCAGGTTTTCACATATACAAACGGCAACGCTGCCTGGCAGGAGTTCAGCATTCATCCGGACGATTTTGACCTTGTCATTACCGACATGGCCATGCCGAACATGTCAGGAATGGAACTCTCCAGGAAAATTCTGAAACTCAAACCCGGCGTACCGGTTATTCTTTATACGGGACAAAGTGAAAGCATCACCGCGGAACAGGCCAAAACATACGGCGTCAGTAATTTCCTATTCAAACCAGTTACACCAAGTGAGCTTCTGCGCACTATCCGTAATATACTGGATAAAAAAGCGGGTGAAACCAGGTTGCACAGCCAGTGGAGCGACAGGCAAACAGTTGCTTTACCGCTGCAAGCCCCCTGTTTATGCGGCCAGGTCGTCCAGGTGCAGGGGAAACCAGGTGTTGAATCAGGTGTTTAGTCTGTAGCTATTTAGTCTGTTAGCTAAAAGACTACAGACTATCAACCTAAACAGCCTACCCTTCCGCCGGAAAACCGAGCATGGTGGTAAACCGCTCCATAACCCATCCATACTGTCCGTTGGGCAACTGCACGTAATACCAACCGGCGGAAGCGCCATAAATGGTAAGAATCGTCCCTTGCTGCAAATAAAAAACAACAGGATGCTCTCTTCCCGGTCCGGAACGCACATTCAGTCTGTTGGCGATCACGGAGACAGTGCCGTAGATCTGCGGAGGCGGCGGCTGCACGACAACTTCAGGCGGCGGGGAGACCACCATATATCCTTGGGGAACCTGGCGGTAGTAAGTATCGCCGAAGGTAAAATAGATTCCCCCGCCAATGGATACCCGTGAATGTCCCAGAGGCAGGCTGGCGACAATGCCGCCCACCGGACCCGAGACGACCACATATCCGCGTGGGCCGGGACTGTAAAAAATACCATCCCAGAAATAATAGGGTGACCTGCCTACGTAAATGGTTCGATGGCCGTGTGGCAGTTTGGCAATCACCTGGCCATGGCGGAAGGGAGGCCCCATGTGCCCCCGGCCACGCCGGTGCTCGGCGCTTACCTGGCCCGCAGGGGCCAGTAAAAAAAGAAAAACCCCCAGAAGGAGGGCTACGAGTTTCTGTCTTGCTGTGATATTTTTTTTCTTCATGGTTTCCTCATCATGTCAGCTGGTTTATTGCGCTATTCATTTTATCAATAATGAGCCTCTTGCAAAATGAACGTCGTAGCGAGATCGAGAGAAAAATATTCTGTGCAAGAATGAGTTATGAAATCGCCCGGAAGCTTAGCAGTGCTACGTTGAGGACGATTTCACAAGGAAGACGCCGCACAGGATATTTTTAGCCGATCGGAGTAGATGTTCATTTTGCAAGAGGCTCTCATGTTTGGGCATTATTGACATAACGCCACCGCCGATCAAAGAGTTTCATAGCCGGGAGAAATTTCTCCTTAATTTTTCCGGCAATTCATGAAGAATGGCATGAGGCCCGACCATGGCATTATCCGCCACGTCACCCTTGGGTGCGTGAAACGTAAAAAAATGCCGAACAGAGGAGGGATTTGCTCCCCCGGTGTTTAGGGCACGCCAGGGGAAAAAAAGGTCCCGGGAAAAGAAATCGCCACCTCTGCTCGACAATCTTGGTCATCATCTTCATCTGTCAGGGGGTGAGAGAGCCAGACTGACCTTTGTCCAGAGTTCAAAAGGTTCCGGACGTTTCCCGCCCGACGGAGGCATGCGGCCACCCCCACCCGGAAAATCCCCGCCGGGTCCGCCTCCTCCTCCACTCCCGAATCCTCCGGGGCCACGGCCAGCCGGCCTGTTCCCTTCAGCCGTTTCACCTGCAGCATATCCTACTCCGATGTTCTTTGTCCCTTGTGGTGCCACAACAAAGGGGTAGCCGGTGCCTTTGCCGACCAGGGGAACTTTCATTTCATAGACCAGCAGGCCTTTGCTCACGACCATCCGCAGCTCAATACCCAGATTGTATGCCTCGGCGAGAGAGATGATCTGGGTGGTTGTCCCACTGCTTGGGCAGAGAATTTCCACCTGCTCCTGCGCTTCTTCCTGCATGCCGACCATCTGTTCGATCCCGACTCTTGGATCTCTCTCCCCAGGCTGCGCCGGTGGCATCATCTGCCTGCCCATGGGGAAGCGCAGGCCGAAAACCTTCTTTTCCCCGCCGGTTGCGTCAAACCAGACAGAGAGGCCATCATGCAGCAACTGTCTCTGCAGGTTCGCATCACTGGTCGACAGCCGCAACAGCAGAAGGCGGTCTGTCGCCACCTATAGGCGTTCCGTGGCGTTTGCACTCCTCTTGCTGTTCATCGGTGAGCACTGTCTGCAGCTTGTCAAAAAAACCGTCCCTGGCCATATGCAGATCTTTCTGCAGCAGTTGAAATTGTTCCCGGGTCAGGCCATAACGCGCCAGTACCTCCTCCTCCTCCTGCTGGGCCGACTCATCCATGAATACGCGGACCTTGGCACTCTGTTCCTCCGTCAAATCGAGATCATGCTGCAGGCGCTTCAATGCCTGTTCCGGAGACTGGGGGCCTTCCGGCCGGAAACCGGCCTGGGCAAAAACACTCATGGTCAGCAAACCGGCAATGATTGCCGCTCCCCACATCAATCTGTCACTCATTTTTTTTGTTTCCATGGAAACCTCCCAAATAATAATGTGTCCTTATCCGCCATTGCCCCCAACCTACATCAGTCCCGCGCGGCCTGCCGTTAAGTTACTGTTAACCCTTGTAAAGATTTGTAAGGCACTTTCCCTCCGGAGGGTATATTTGCACAAATAAATTTTGCCACTTGACTAAATTTATCCGCACGATTAAATTAGGTCATACGATCAAAATTCAACATTCACCAAGCGACATCATGGCAACTTACGAAACAAGTTTAAAAACCAGGGAAGCATTGATTAATGCAACGGGCCAACTTGCTGCGGAGAAGGGATTCGCCTCCGTATCCACCCGGGCCATCGCCGACCTGGCCAAGGAAAATGTCGGCAGCATCCACTACCACTTCGGCAGCAAGGACAAACTGTTCAAGGCAGTGGTGCAGACCGTTGTGCAGGTATGGAAGGACAACCCGGTCAGTGAATTGCTCAAAAAGTATGACACGGATACTCCCCAAGGGCAGGCCCAGGCCATCCGCGCCATTGTGCACCGGAATATCGCACTGCTCTTCGGACGGGAATTACCCAAGTGGCACTGCCGAGTTATTTTCCAGGTCGTTCACAAGGAAGGTCCATTACAGGAGATATTTAAAAATGAACTCATCAAACCATCCCATGCCGCTGTAAAAACATTGTTAAAGCGCATCAATCCGGCCATGGACGACAAGGAGGCCTTTCTGCGCATCCTGATCATTAATACGCCGGTATTTTTCCATGCGGATCGCATGGATTTCATCATGGAATCCCTGAATGAAAAGCGATACACCGACAAATATCTGCAGAAAATGGAGGACATTATCGTGCTGCAGACTCAGTTGGTTCTTGGTCTGCCGCCCAGCTGACGGCGGCAAAGGGTTTACAATTCTTTACGGCAAGCCCTGCCCTGTGAATATATAATGACATGGCTACGTTGGTGAATTCGTAAAATATTTTCTTACTTACAGGTAATTAACTCTGCGGACTTGACGCACCGCGGTAATTTTCTTTTTTGCGGGATAATCTTTTTTTGAGGCATATCAATTCATGAAAACAACCGACAAAATCAAACAGCTCGCCATGGCGGGCGTTCTGGCCAGCATGATTGTGATGGCCGGCTGCGGACAACAATCCTCGGCCAAGGCCCCGACGGCCGCTCCAGGCCCCCCTGAGGTAGGGGTAGTGGTCCTGGCCCCTCAACCCGTCACTTTGACAGCGGAGCTGCCCGGCCGCACCTCTCCCCACCAGATTGCCGAAGTCCGGCCCCAGGTGAACGGCATTATCAAGCAGCGCCTGTTTACCGAGGGCTCCGATGTGCAGGCCGGACAGGTGCTCTACCAGATCGACCCCGCCCTCTACCAGGCCAACTTCGCCAGCGCTAAGGCTGCCCTGGCCCGGGCCGAAGCCAATGTCGCACCGGTTCGTCTCAAAACCGAACGGTATGGGGAACTGGTAAAAATCAATGCGGTCAGCCAGCAGGACTATGATGATACAGAGGCTGCACTCAAGCAGGCCGAGGCGGAGATCGAAGCAGCTAGGGCCGCCCTGGAGACCGCCCGCATCAACCTGGACTACACCAGCGTCAAGGCGCCGATATCCGGCCGCATCGGCCGGTCGACGGTCACTACCGGTGCACTGGTGACAGCCAGCCAGACCGACCCCCTGGCCACCATCCAACAGCTCGATCCCATATACGTTGACGTTACCCAGTCCACCGCCGAACTGCTGCGCATGAAACAGAACCTGGCCAGCGGCCTGCTGGAAAATATCGGAGAAGCGCAGACCAAAGTCAACCTGCTGCTGGAGGACGGCACCCCATATCCCCAGCCGGGGGTTCTGAAATTCTCCGATGTCACGGTTGACCAGAGCACTGGCTCCGTCACCCTGCGTGCGCTCTTCCCCAATCCGCAGCAGCTGCTGCTGCCGGGCATGTTCGTCCGCGCCCTGGTGACGGAGGGGAGGAACGATCAGGCCATTCTGGTGCCGCAACGCGGGGTTACCCGCAACCCGGCGGGCGATGCCATGGTCATGGTGGTTGGGGCTGAAGACAAGGTGGAGCCGCGGATCATCAAAGTTGCCCGGACCGTCGGCGACAACTGGCTGGTCAGCGATGGCTTGCAGGCAGGCGACCGTGTCATTCTGGAGGGAATCCAGCGGGCCCGGCCCGGAACACCGGTCAAGGTGGTGCCCTTTGGCAGCAAACCTGGGGCTGATGTCGCAGCTGCTCCGCAGCCAACAAAAAGTTAAGGGATAGAGTCTGTAGGTGTTTAGTCTGTGAATCAATGTCATTAACTTAAGAGTGTGTTGCAGAGGGGACTGATTTTATTTTTCCTTTGCCAAAGCCGGTGACAGAATGATTTTCGCCAAAACCGCGAAAAAAATTCAGTCCCCTCAGTCTGGAAGAAAAATTAAATCTGTCTCCCGGCCTTAAGTTAACGACATTGGTCTGTGAATGATAAAAAATTAACAGATCGTAATTTTAAGCCGATTTTGGCCTGAGCACCTCACATGTCTTTCCAACTGATTTTTTTTACCTAACAGACTACAGTCTAAAAGACTAAAAAGCTTAGAGCTTCGTAACACTCCTGAAGGAGACGTACATGCCCCGTTTTTTTATTAATCGCCCTATTTTTGCCTGGGTAATCGCCATCTTGGTCATGCTGGCCGGCCTGCTGGCGATCAAGACCCTGCCGGTTTCCCAGTATCCGGCGATCGCCCCGCCACAGATAGCCATCAATGCCACCTATCCGGGCGCCTCGGCTCAGACCGTGCAGGATACCGTCACCCAGGTGATCGAGCAGAAGCTGAACGGCATCGACAACCTGATCTATATGTCATCCACCAGTGACTCGTCGGGGGCCGTGGCCATCACCCTGACCTTCAAGGCCGGCACCGACCCGAACATCGCCCAGGTCCAGGTGCAGAACAAGCTGCAGCTGGCCGTGCCGCTCCTGCCGCAGATCGTGCAGCGGCAAGGCATATCGGTGGTCAAGTCCACCAGGAACTTCCTGCTGATCGTAGGCCTCGTATCGGAAGACGGGACCATGGACCGCAACGCCCTGACCGATTACATGGTCTCCAACCTCCAGGATATCATCAGTCGCCTGGACGGGGTGGGCGAGCTGATGATGTTCGGCACCCAGAACGCCATGCGCATCTGGCTTGACCCTGCCAAACTGGACAATTTTCACCTGACCACCAACGATGTCATCGCTGCAGTGCAGGCCCAGAACGCCCAAGTTTCGGCCGGCCAGTTCGGCGGCCTCCCCGCCGCCAAAGGCCAGCAGTTGAATGCTACCATCACCGCGCGGACCCTGCTGCAGACGCCGGAGCAGTTCGACGCCATCATCCTGCGCACCAACAGCGACGGTTCGTCCGTAAGACTGGGGGATGTCGCCCAAAGCAGGATCGGCACCGAAAACTATGGGATCGAGTCGTTTTACAACGGCAAACCGGTGGGAGGCATGGCCATCAGGCTGGCCTCCGGAGCCAATGCCCTGGATACGGGGGACCGGGTCAAGGCAAAGATGGAGGAGTTGTCGAAATACTTCCCCCCCGGCATGAAGGTGGTCTATCCCTACGACACCACCCCCTTTGTCAGGATATCCATCGAAGAAGTGGTGCATACCTTGCTTGAAGCGGTCTGCCTGGTCTTCATCGTCATGTTCCTCTTCCTGCAGAACTTCCGGGCCACCCTGATCCCCACCATCGCCGTACCGGTGGTGCTGCTCGGCACCATGGGTGTGCTGGCCGCCGCAGGATTTTCCATCAACACCCTGACCATGTTCGCCCTGGTCATTGTCATCGGCCTGCTGGTGGACGACGCCATCGTGGTGGTGGAGAACGTGGAACGGATCATGACGGAGGAGGGATTGTCCCCCCACGACGCCACCATCAAATCCATGGGCCAGATCACCAGCGCCCTGTGGGGCATTGCCACCGTGCTGACGGCGGTTTTCCTGCCCATGGCCTTCTTTGGCGGTTCCACCGGCGTGATCTACCGTCAGTTCTCCATCACCATCATCTCCGCCATGATCCTGTCGGTGATGGTGGCGATGATCCTCACCCCGGCCCTCTGCTCTACCCTGCTCAAGCCGGTGGTACAGGGAAATGAACGCTGTGAGAGCGGCTGGTATTGCCCTTTCTTTCGCTGGTTTAATAACAGTTTTGACTTCTGCAGGACAAAGTATGAAGGCATCGTCGGCCGCTCCTTCAGCAGGCCGGTGCGCTACCTGGTGGTGTACGGAGCCATTGTGGCGGCCATGGTCTTCTTTTTCCTGCGTCTTCCCACCGCCTTCCTGCCGGATGAGGACCAGGGATTTATCATCTGCCAGGTCCAGCTGCCTGCCGGGGCTACCCAGGAACGGACCATCCAGGTGATCCAGCAAATGCAGAAGCATTTTCTCGAGGATGAAGCCAAGACGGTGGATGGGGTAATCACCCTGGCCGGCTTCAGTTTTGCCGGCCGCGGCCAGAACATGGGGCTGGCCTTTGTGAAGCTGAAAGATTTCAAGCTGCGCAAAAGCCGGGATCTGAAGGCGCCTGCCGTTGCCGCTCGGGCCATGAAGGCATTTTCGCACATCCGCGACGGTCTGGCCTTCGCCTTTTCGCCGCCGGCGGTGCTTGAACTGGGTGTGGCCAACGGCTTTGACTTCCAGCTGCAGGATCGAGGCGGTCTGGGGCATGCAAAGCTGATGGAGGCCCGTAACCAGCTCCTGGGCATGGCCATGAAAAACCCTAAGCTGATTGCCGTGCGGCCCAACGGTCAGGATGACTCCCCCCAGTTCAAACTGGATATCGATGATGTGCGGGCCGGTGCACACGGCGTCTCCCTGGCAACCATCAACAGCGTTCTCTCCACTGCCTGGGGGAGCACCTATGTCAACGATTTCATCCAGAACGGCCGGGTCAAGAAGGTCTACCTCCAGGCAGAGCCGAAGTCCCGAATGCTGCCGGAGGATATCAACACCTGGTACGTCAGCAACAATAGCGGACAGATGGTGCCGTTTTCCGCCTTCTCCACTGCCCGCTGGCAGTACGGCTCACCCCGTCTGGAGCGGTACAACGGCATTCCGTCCGTGGAGATCATGGGGCAGGCAGCGCCGGGGATAAGCACCGGCGAGGCGATGGCCGAGATGGAAAAGATGGCCACCGAACTGCCCACCGGGATGGGCTACGAATGGACGGGCCTCTCCTACGAGGAACAGCATGCCGGTGCCCAGGCTCCGGCCCTCTACGCCATCTCGCTGCTGGTGGTGTTTCTCAGCGTGGCGGCCCTGTATGAGAGCTGGACCATCCCCTTTGTCAATCTGCTCATGCTGCCGCTGGGTCTGGTGGGTGCGGTTATGGCGGTTACCCTGCGGGTGCTGCCCAACGACGTCTATCTGCAGATCGGTCTGCTCACCACAGTGGGGCTTTCCACTAAGAATGCCATCCTGATTATCCAGTTCATCAAGGAACAGATGCGCCAGGGTCATGAGTTGGTCGAAGCCACCCTGATGGCGGTCAAGATCCGACTGCGCCCGGTCATCATGACCTCCCTGGCCTTCTTCTTCGGCACCCTGCCGCTGGCCTTGACACGCGGAGCAGGAGCCGCGGCCCAGAACGCCATCGGCACCGCGGTTACCGGCGGACTTCTCTCGGCCACCTTTATCGACCTGCTCTTTATTCCGTTTTTCTTTGTGCTGGTTTCCCGGCTTTTCATCAAAAAGGGGGTACCTGCCCCAGTTGTCGGAACCGTTCCCCCGGAGGTGCATTGAGATGAAGAAAGTAACGAAAACCTTAAGCCTTTCCCTGTGTGCATTTCTTTGCCTGAGCGGCTGCACGACCCTGGCCCCTTTTTACACCCGGCCCGCAGCCCCGGTACCGGAAGCCTGGCCAAGCGGACAGGCATACCAGGAAGGAAAACAGCTCACCGGCAAAGCAGCAACCGACATTACCTGGCAGGATTACTTTGTTGAGCCGCAACTGCAGCAACTGATCGCTCTGGCCCTGGAAAACAATCGCGACCTGCGGGTTGCGGCCCTTAACATCGAAAGATCCCGGGCTCAGTACCAGATCAGCCGCGCCGCACTGCTGCCCCAGGTCGATGCCACCGCCGCGGGCAGCAGCCAGCGGGTGCCGGAAGACCTCTCAAGCAGCGGCCAGGCCTACACCGTCAATCAGTACAATGTCGGCCTTGGCGTCAGCAGTTACGAACTTGACCTTTTCGGCAGGGTGCGCAGTCTCAAGGACCAGGCACTGGAGGAGTTTCTCGCCACCGAGCAGACGCGGCGCGGCGTGCAGATCAGCCTGGTGTCCGAAGTGGCCGCCAACTATCTGAACCTGGCCGCGGACAGGGAGCGCCTGCAGCTGGCCCGGGATACCATGGAGGCCCAGCAGGCCAGTTACCGACTCATCCAGCGCCGCTTTGAACTCGGCGCATCCTCCGAGCTGGATCTCCGCCAGGCCCAAACCAGGGTGGATGCAGCGAGGGTGGATATCGCCCGCTACACCACTCTGGTGGCCCAGGACGAAAACGCCCTCAACCTGGTGGTCGGCTCCCCGGTTCAGGCCGGCTTGCTGCCGCAGGTTTTGTCCGGCAACCTCCCCGCGGTGCAGGATATCCCCCCCGGCCTGCCCTCCGGCGTACTGCTGTCGCGTCCTGATGTCCTGACGGCCGAGAACCAGCTCAAGGGCTATAACGCCAACATCGGAGCGGCGCGGGCCGCGTTTTTCCCCCGCATCACCCTGACCGGCTCCGTGGGCCTTGCCAGCAACGATCTGTCCGCTCTCTTTAACTCCGGCTCTAAGACCTGGACCTTTGCCCCGCAGATCGTTCTGCCGATCTTTGACGCCGGCAGCAACCGGGCCAGACTGCAGGTAGCCGAGGTGGATCGGGATATCGCTGTTGCCCGGTACGAGAAAACGATCCAGACCGCCTTTCGGGAAGTGGCCGACGCCCTGGCCCAGCGCGGCACCATTGACGACCAGATGGCTGCGCAGCAGTCCCTCACCGATGCCACGGCCGTCAGTTACCGCCTGTCTAAGGCCCGCTACGAAAAAGGGATTGACAGCTACCTCACTGTGCTTGATTCCCAGCGTTCGCTTTACAGCGCGCAGCAGGACTTGATCACCACCCGTCTGACCCGGCTGCTGAACCTGGTTACTTTGTATAAGGTGCTGGGAGGCGGGGCCGAGGGATGAGCATCGCACTTAACACATGCAGAAAAACGTGATGAACTTACAATAACTCCAGGCACCGAATTGTCGTATTGACAAACAGGAACTTATCATGCCCTACGGCTGTCATCAGGTGTTATGAGACAGTCAAACTTGAATTGTAAAAAAATCAGGGATTCCCTGTAGGGGCACCCCTCGTGGGTGCCCTTCTATCCCCTGGCACACTCTATCCCCTTGAGTGCCTGCTATCAGTCAGGGCAACCACAAGGGATTGCCCCTACCCGCAAAGTGACGGGGAGTCCCCCAATCCCATTATCACAAAAACAACCTATGCAGAAAAATTATCCATTGATAGCTATTGCCGCAGCGGCCCTTCTCAGCCTGGCTGGCTGTGCCGCAGTGGGTCCGAATTATAAGGCGCCTGAGCCCAACGCCCCTGCCGGCTGGCATACGGAACTCAGGCAGGGTCTGTCAGCAGAGGAGACTTCCCCCCAGCAGCTGGCCAGTTGGTGGACGACCTTAAACGATCCGCTGCTGACCAGTCTCATTGAGCAGGCCGTGAACAACAATCTCGATCTGAAGCAGGCCACGGCCAAGGTGCGCGAGGCGCGCGCCCGCCGCGGCATCAGCCAGGCCGGGATGTTCCCCACCCTGGATACAAGCGGCTCGGCCACCAGGAGCAAGAGCAGCGGCAGCGCTGCATCGAACAGCTTCTATTCCGTGGGCTTTGATGCCGGCTGGGAAGTGGATATCTTCGGCGGTGCCCGGCGCGCGGTGGAGGCGGCGGATGCGGATCTTGCCGCAAGCCATGAAAATCTGCGGGACGTGCTGGTGTCGCTCACCGCGGAAGTTGCCCTCAACTACCTGGATACCCGCACCTTTCAGGCCCGCCTGGCCGTGGCCGAGGGCAACCTGGCCATCCAGCAGCAGACCTTTGATCTGACCCAGTCACGCTATGAGGCGGGACTGGACAATGAATTGGCACTGCAGCAGGCCCGCTACAATCTGGAAAGCACCAAGGCCCAGATTCCTACCCTGCGCAGCGGTCTGGAAGAGGCAAAAAACCGGCTGGCCGTGCTGACCGGCAAGATTCCCGGCAGCGTGCACGAACTACTGAACGAAACCAAACCGATTCCGGTCATCCCGCCCACTGTGGCGGTGGGGGTGCCGGCGGAAACCCTGCGCCAGCGGCCGGATATCCGCCTGGCGGAACGTAATTTTGCCGCGCAGACCGCCCGCATCGGGGTGGCCACCGCGGACCTTTATCCCAAGTTCCGGCTGACCGGCTCCATCGGGCTCGAATCCATCAAATCGGCTGATCTGTTCAAATCCGCCAGTCAAACCTGGAACATCGGCCCGTCGGTTTCCTGGAACATTTTCGATGCAGGCGCCATCAGACAAAACATAGAGGTGCAGTCCGCCATTCAGGAGCAGTATCTGCTGGCCTATGAGGCAACGGTTCTCGGCGCGCTTGAAGAGGTGGAAAACGCGCTTACCGCGTATGCCGAAGAACAGCTGCGGCGGGAGCGTCTGGTTGCCGCGGTGGATGCCGCGCGCCAGGCCGAGGCCCTTGCCGCAAACCAGTATAGTGCCGGGCTGGTGGATTTCACCAACGTGCTGAACGCGCAGCAGTCACTGCTTTCCTTTGAGGACCAACTGTCCCAGAGCGACGGCACCGTCACCTCCAACCTGATCCGTCTCTATAAGGCCCTGGGCGGGGGCTGGAGTTCATCACCAGCCCCGCAGCCACCGGCAAAAGGATAAAACCATGAGCAACACCAACCAATCCCCGAACACGGATCTGAAAAAAACACTGGCCCTGGAACCGGTCCCCGGCAAAGGCAGGTATCTGAAGCGGCTGCTGGGCTGGGGCCTGGTTCTCCTGCTGATCATCCTGATCCTTTTTAAATGGGTCCTGGGGCAGAACGGCTCACAAACAGAGTACAAGACCACGGAGGCGCAACGCGGCCATCTCACCGTCACGGTCACTGCCACCGGCAACCTGGAACCGACCAACCAGGTGGAGGTGGGCTCCGAGGTTTCCGGCACCATCGCCTCCGTGCTGGTGGATTATAACGACACGGTCAAGACCGGCCAGGTGCTGGCCCGGCTGGACACCACCAAACTCGAGGCCCAGGCCAACCAGTCCAAGGCCGCGGTGGAATCTGCCAAGGCCAACCTGCTGCAGGCCCAGGCCACCCTGTTAGAGGCCCAGAATGATCTGGACAAACTTATCCATGTCCGGCAACTCAGCGGGGGCAAAATGCCTTCCCAGCAGGAATTCGATGCGGCCGAGGCGACCCTCAACCGGGCCAAAGCCAACGTGGCGGTGATCCGGGCCAATATCGTCGGGGCAGAGGCAAATCACCGGGCGGATCAGGCCGATCTGGAAAAGGCCGTCATCGTCTCTCCGGTCAATGGGGTGGTTCTTATACGCAGCGTGGAACCGGGCCAGACCGTGGCCGCCTCCCTGCAGTCCCCGGTGCTCTTCACCCTGGCCGAGGATCTGACCAAGATGGAGCTGCATGTTGACGTGGATGAGGCTGACGTGGGCCAGGTAAAAGAGGGCCAGCAGGCCACCTTTACGGTGGATGCCTATCCGGACCGCATCTTTCCCGCCCATATCACCCAGGTGCGTTACGGCGCCCAGACCTCCGCTGGGGTGGTTACCTATCTCACCGTGCTCAACGTGGATAACTCAGACCTCTCCCTGCGACCCGGTATGACCGCCACGGCGGACATTGTCGTCGAACAGGTCGTTAATGCCCTGCTGGTGCCCAACGCCGTCCTGCGTTATACCCCGCAGCAACATGAAGTGGAAACCTCCGAGTCATCAGGCGGCAGCCTGGTCATGAAACTTTTTCCACGTCCTTCCCACACCAAGCCGAAGAAAAAAGATGAGAGCGGGGACAGGAAAAAACAACAGATCTGGACCCTGCGCGACAACCAGCCCGTTGCCATTCCCATTACCACCGGTGCCACCAGCGGCATCATGACCGAAATAATCAGTGGTGAGGTTACTGCCGGCATGCCGTTGATCATCGAAGAAGTCAGCAAAGGGAAATAACCATGACAGCGCAGGCAGAAACAGAGCGTCGTCCCATGGTGGAACTGCAGGGAGTCACCAAGGTGTACGGCATGGGTACGGCAGCCATGCAGGCCCTGCGCGGAGTGGACCTGCGCATCGATGAGGGTGAATTCGTGGCGGTCATGGGGCCCAGCGGCTCCGGCAAATCCACCTGCATGAACATCCTCGGCTGTCTGGATACACCCACGAACGGCAAATACCTGTTCAAGGATGTTGAGGTCGGTGCATTGACCAGAAACCAACGGGCTCTGCTGCGGCGCCATCATCTCGGTTTCGTGTTCCAGGGTTTCAACCTGCTGAACCGCACCTCGGCCGTGGAAAACGTCGAACTGCCCCTCATCTACCGGGGCATCAAGGCCGAGGAACGCCGCAGCCGGGCAGCCAGAGCCCTGGCCGCCGTGGGCCTTGCCGGCTGGGAACATCACACGCCGGGCGAGCTCTCCGGCGGCCAGCAGCAGCGGGTGGCCATCGCCCGGGCCATTGTCACCGAACCGGCCGTGCTCCTGGCCGACGAACCGACGGGCAACCTGGATACGGCCCGCAGCATCGAGATCATGGAGCTGCTCACCGCATTCAACCGGGACCAGGGCATCACCATCATCATGGTCACCCATGAACAGGAAATGGCCCAATTCGCCAGACGGGTGGTGCAGTTCCGGGACGGCCTGGTGTCGGCGGACCAGGCAAACGGGGAGGTGCGCTGATGCTGACAAACACCTTACTTCTGGCCCTGCGGGAGATCCGGCGCAACGTGCTGCGTTCCTTTCTGACCATTCTCGGCATTGTCATAGGCGTGGCCGCGGTCATCGTCATGGTCACCATCGGCAGCGGCGCCACGGCCCAGGTCACTGAACAGATTGCCAGCCTGGGCAGCAATCTGCTGATGGTCCGGGTTGGCCAGCACATGGGGCCGGGACAGACTACGTCCGCCCCGCCTTTCAGCCTTGCCGATGCCCAGGCCATTCTCCGGGAGATCCCCGCCATCAGTGCGGTGGCCCCCTCTTCTTCCCAGCGGCTCACTGCTGTTTACGGTAACGCCAACTGGACCACCACGGCCAACGGGGTTGATAACAAGTTCTTTACGGTTCGCAACTGGGCTGTCCCGTCCGGACGCCAGTTTCTGGAGACCGAACTGCGGGCCGGTAAGGCGGTCTGCGTTATCGGCGCTACGGTGGGCAAAGAGCTGTTCGGCAATCAGACCCCCCTTGACAGAAGTATACGCCTGGGCAATTTCTCCTGCCAGATAATCGGCATACTTGAAGCCAAGGGCCAGTCCACCTTCGGCTCGGATCAGGACGATCTGATCCTTGTGCCGCTGCGCACCTTCCAACGGCGTATTGCCGGCAACCAGGACATCAGCCTGATCCAGGTCTCGGTGGCAGAGGGCAGATCAACGGACAAGGCCAAAAGCGACATCGAGGAACTGCTGCGCATCCGGCGGCACGTCATTGGCGCTGAAAACGATAATTTCCAGGTGCGGGACATGAAGGAAATCACCAAGATGCTCACCGGCACCACCCAGATCCTTACCACCCTGCTGGGCGCGGTGGCAGCAGTCAGTCTGCTGGTGGGCGGCATCGGCATCATGAACATCATGCTGGTCTCGGTGACGGAGCGCACCAGGGAGATCGGCATCAGGCTTGCCATCGGCGCCCTCGAACGGGAGGTGCTGCTGCAGTTTCTGGTGGAGGCGGTGGTGCTCTCCTCCTTCGGCGGCCTGATCGGCATCCTGCTTGCCCTTTCCGGCTCTATCGGACTGGCAAGCCTGCTGAAGATTCCCTTTATCTTCAACCCCGGCATCATGGTCATCGCCTTTCTCTTTTCCGCCGCGGTTGGCATTATCTTCGGCTTTTTCCCGGCCAAAAAGGCCGCCCGGCTTGATCCCATTGACGCATTGCGGCATGAGTAGGATGATGGGATTGCTGAACGGTGTTGACTGAGCAGGCATTTAGTAACCATCTATTATCACTGCTGTCTCATAAAATTACATCGGTAACATTCCCGAACCGCTTCGCATGGTCTGTTACCGGGCCCCGGACACAGGCAAGGAGGTGACCTTTGTCATCAATGCCGACGATCTGGACGCGAAGACGATTGCTCAGCTCTACAAAGAGAGATGTCTGATGATCCCTTTTTAGGTTTTGATGTGTGTGAGGTTGTTTTTTTCTTTATTCACACAATGTGCCGAATTCTTCGGCAAATTCTTTCAACGTGTAAAAGTCTCCATAACGGATATACTCCCCAAGGTCTTTCCCATCCACATCGCCGTCGGGCTCGGAATCGCCGGGACAGGAAACAGCAGCGGCATCTATGGAAAAGGTAGCGGATGCCGTATCAAGCTTGTTGCCGTCGAGATCTTCAATGACGGCGTCCAGCGTGTATTCACCATTAGGAGTGTCCCCGGTTAGCCACTGGAGCACTACCGCTGTAGATCCCGGCTTGAGTTCAACGGTGCGCAGGGGCAGTCCGTCGGTATAGACCTGTCCTCCATATGATCTCGCCGCCACCCTGAGCCGGACCTTTAGTGTGCTGTCAGAGCTGTTACTGATTTCGATAAATCCGTCTACAGCTTCTCCCGGACCAACTATCATTTTTTTCAAATGAAAATTCGTCACTTCTACAAAAGATTGCGCGTAAAAGAATGAAAACTGGTAGTTGGTATAATAATGTATTTCTCCTGTGTCGGTGTTGATGCTGAATGGGTAGACCATAAGCAGCAGGGTATGGCTGCCGTCGTCATTGGGCAGGACGCTCCAGCTGAACGGTTGATCCGGATACCAGAAATATTCCTCGGGAACAAAGGGCTCTCCGTTTACATCTTCCATGAAGTCATCCGGCACCACCGGAAGGGTGAGTCCTGATGCCGCTGTAAAGCCGGAGCGGTTCACCAGGGAGACATCCTGCAGTTCATAGCCTGCCGGGATCTGAATTTCTTCAAGCCAATACGGCACCTCATACTGACCTGGATCCGCAAGCATTTTGCCACCAGCTATGGTGACGTGATCAATGCCCTCAATCTGATTTACCTCATATGCAGGAATTTCAATACTGATACCAGACAAAGGTTCAGAGTCTGCATCAGCAGAATCAGCTTTTTCGGTTACAGTTTCAGTGTCCGCATCCATGTCAGATGGTGTTACGGCGTATTTCGGGTCACCATAGATATTATACTCCAGCACCCAGCGCCACCAGGAATCCCCAAGGCTCCACAGATAGCGCTGCATATCCCTGAAAGGTTTGCCGACATTGAGCCAGGGGCGCCAGTAATCACGGTAGAAGGTGATACCTGCGGCGCCGTTTTTGCCTGTATTGGACATACGGGAAGAGCCGATGTAGACGCCCGCATCATTGGCGAGAAAGGTTTCCGCAATGCTGTTGTCACCATCGCTTTCATAGTCCCCGGTATCGCAGGAGGTAGCAAAGACAAAGGGGTTAACGCCTCCCAGATTAATGGGGAAGTGCCCTTGGTCAAGCACATCGCCCCAGCCTCCGGCGTAGCCGTGTCCGTTAAAATA
Organism: Pseudomonadota bacterium; assembly: GCA_018897105.1. Classification (GTDB taxonomy): domain Bacteria; phylum Desulfobacterota; class Desulfobulbia; order Desulfobulbales; family SURF-16; genus SURF-16. The sequence goes on along the minus strand of JAHILF010000087.1, from coordinate 4,242 downwards.
GATCACGTCCTTGCCCGGCACCATACTGAAAAAGACGTCAGGCACCCTGCCCCAAAGATCATTGTCGTAATAATAAATGTAGTCACCCACGACAGAGCCCATGACCATATCCAGAGCGCCGTCATCAATCTGGCCTACAGCAAAGAGATCGTTGGGATCTAAAGGCAGATAGATGGGGCTTTTATGGGGATCATCAAACAGATCGTGGTCGGAACTCTCATAAAAGGTGTAAATGAGGTTGTCACTGGCGTCCATCAGCAGAATATCCTCATAACTGTCACCCAGCACGGGAGCAACGGCAATACGATCACCACTTGATAAGTTACGGGGAACCTGATACATTTCATTGCCGTATTGATCATATATAAATATATAGTTGCCACCAAATATAAATTGTCCGTATTCGGCCAGAACAATTTCGTCTTTTCCGCCGGAAACAACATCACCCACGGCCAGGTCATGATTCTCATCGTAGGTGCCGGGCAGTGTGCCCACGATAAAAGAGGTTCCGGTATAGCTTGCCACCCTGAAGTTTCCGTTTGTGGTTCGTGATACAACGATCTCCTCCTGATCATCGCTGAATAAATCACCGATCGCCAGCTGGTCGCTAGCGTCAAGAGTCATGTTAATTGTGGCCAGCAGGCTGTGGGACCAGGCGTAACCACCAAACGGGCTTGAGGTCAGAGAACAACGGTAGATGGAAATGGTATCACTGCTCTTGTCGGCAATGACAATCTCAGGTCTTCCACCGTCGCCGCCGATAACGTCACCCACGGCCATTTCATCATAGGCATCGTAGGTGAAGGGGAACTGGTACTGCAAGGCACCGGAACTCGTATAGATTTTTATACTGTTGGCGACGCTGTCAGCCAGGATGATGCGGCCGGGCAGGAGGTTGGGGGTTGCCATGTCAGCCACGGCAATATCATCATTCACATCAAGGCCATAAGGGATGATATCAAACCAGCCGGTTATCACATGATCTCGGACGTGCAGTTTGGCAGGCACCAGGGGCGGATTGTAAAGGCTGTTTATCCAATTGTAAATTGTGTCGACGCTGTCGACAAATCCGGTGTAGTAGTTGCCCACGCCGCTGACAAGAAGTGCATTGGATGCGTCAAAACTATAGCCGGTATTGCCGTAAAGAACACCCATGCTGGTCTGGATGGGAATAATTAGGTCAGCGGCGCTGTTGCCAATGATGCGGCCCAGAGTAATGTCCGGGTAGCCGTCGTTGTTGCGGTCCTCATATATCTGGTCACTTAACGGTACTTCATGTACCGTGTTGTTTGACATAGTGAGGATGATGGTGAAGGTGGGCACCACCTCCTTTTCACCCACCAAAAGCATATAGCCGCTTGTCCGCCAGTTGGGATGCAGGCGGAAGCTCCAGCCGCCGGCGTGCACCACCCCGTTGACCGTCATAACAAAATCGTTGCTGATCTGGTTGAGGAATTCGCTCTGGGCGGCAGGGGATCTGAGGTAGCCGAGCACTGCGTTTTTATGGTGCACGAAGCGAGCCAGTTCGGACAACAAGGCGTTTACGTCCTCTTCCGGATAGAGATTGTACAGATTGGGCGGATGGGTCACCACCAGATAGTCGCGCTGCTGCACCGGCGCAAGAACCGTAGCGGTGCTCCATGGCAACTCCGTCGTTCCCCACCAGCCTTCAATCACCTTGACTGCCGGTACATGGTACAGCAGTGAATAGGGGATGGTGTTGCCGTCCACCGACCGGTCGAAAGAGACCTTGGTCTGTTTGCCGATGGAATATTGAAAGGTTCCCGGATCAGGAGTGACCAGTACGGTGGCCATTTCGATGGTGCATTCCTTCATTTCACCCGGCATCAGGTTGCCGATGGCATAGGTAACCCGGGAGGCCTGTTCAGCTGAGTCAAAGCGCCCCCGTGGCGCATAACCATATTCGCTCTGCACCGCCTGAAAGCCCGCGTGCATATCCTCCACATCAACATTAAGAAGAGGATCAGGACCGATGTTCTGCACGTACAGCTTGGCCTCATAATAGACCTCGTCACGCTTCACCTGGCCGCGGGTCAGCTTGACCAGTCCATAGCCGAACAGGGCGTTAGGGAATTCATGGAGGATGTTGTAAAGATTCTGCACATCCACCAGAATGGTGGCAGAGCTCCGGAGGCCGTCATTGTTGTAAAAATCAATTGTGATCTCGTGATCTTCCCCGTTCTCCACTCCATGGGAGTTCCACAGATAGGTGACATGTTCGTCGTCTCCAGGCTCTCCGTCAATATTGGCAACGTGCAGCTGCTCACCGTCAACCGCAATAACCATTCGGTCGATACCTGATTCATTGTCAATGCCCCAGGCGGATATGGACACCTCGCCCCCGGACACTGTGGTACCGGTAAGGGGAGCACTTATTCCGCCCAGTGGGGCTGAGACGTCAAGCGGACGGACATAGATGTCAATGGGAAATTGTTGTATTGCCGTGCCGCCGGCCTTGTCGTAGACAATGACCTTAACTATATGCCCACCATTTGCAAAGAGTGCCGGATTTATTACCCAGTCAAAGACATCGCCAAACGCCGTATACTGCAGCACGCCGTCGATGTAGAATTCGATGCGCTCCACGCCCACGTTATCTTCCGCTGTCACATGGACCGCGGTTGGGCTTTGGATGGTGCCGGTCACTTCCGTTACATCAACGGAAGGCGGTTCGCTGTCAGGGTATATGCCTGTTTCAAAATATTTCACCGGGCTTGTCGCCTGATTGCCATCCCCATCAACGGACTGGGCAAGGTATTGGTAGGTGCTGCCGGGTTCGAGATCGGAAAGTAGCAATCGGTGAATTTCCACTGGAGTTGGATCCGATGCCTCAAGAGAGCCTGCCCCAGCCTTTAATTCATAATATACCCGGCTGTCTGTTGGCAGATTGGTCTGCCAGACAATCTCCACTTCGGTTTCAGAGAGCACGTTGGCCACCGGACCCTCGACAATGGCAGGAAAGGTGTACTCAAAGGCGCCCATGTCAATGCGTGTTCCTCCCCCTGGAGGGACGATATCGGTGGGGTCGCCGGCATCGATACAGGGCGAAGCGCCCTGCAGACGGTAATTCCCATCAACCGGGGCTTGGAAAAGAGGGTCAGCAGTCAGGGCGCCAAAACCGCCACTGACACCAGTATACGGCGTCGTACAATTGAAGACATTGTTGTAATTGACCTGGGGAAGCACATCGCCAACGACTGCTGCGATGCCGGTCTGGAAATTGACTATGATATTATTGCGTATCACAGGGGGAGAGATATCGATTGAGATTCCTTTTTGTCCCAGGGTGTCGGGGGAATGAATGACATTATTGCGGATCACATTGGGCACAACGGGAATGGGACTGCCGATTATGCTCAAAGCGTTATCGAATCCCAAAAACATATCGCGTTCTATGGTCAAGGATGAATTCCCGGCGGAGATGCCAATACTGCCGGCTGCAGGTGTGCTGAGGGTAACGGTGAAGCCCTGAAATTTAGCGTTGAGGACATTGTTCGCCGTCACTGTGATAGGGGCGGCACCGGCAAAAGAAGTACCGATTATTGTTGTGACATCGGCACCGTCGCCTATGACATCGACATAGCTTTTAAGGCTGATGTTTTCATAGTATTCCCCGGCATATACATGGACCGTATCGCCTCTCACTGCGGCTCGAAGAGCCTCGCCAATTGTGGCGTAATCTTCGCCGGGACCAACATAGAGGGTTGCTGCGCGGACAGTGGGTATTGAGGCCAGAAGAAAGAAGAGAGTTGCACTAAGAAAAGTCGACCAGTGTAAACTGCTGTGCGACGCTTTGCCCATGGTTGCCATTCCCCCCTATGCACCTTTGTGCAGCGCGATGAAATTCCGCTAATTGATAAGAGGATCGCAAGTCACGAGTTTTCGTAGGATGGATATTGTCTGGCGTGTTTCTCTGGTAATAAAACTCCTGACGCGTTCGTCAAAAACGGTACTTCACCTTTTGTGTGTGATGATGAAAACAATGAGAAGAGTTTAGTGATAAGAAATTATATAAATGCAAATTCAGTACCTGTTCAGCCTGATATGTTTTTTAAAATTTATAACTTTAATATCAATGTCGTTAACTTAAGCCTTTTCGCCGGTTGCCTGAGCCCAGGTTCGTCATTCCGGCGAAGGCCGGAATCCAGGTAGTTACGACAATTCTGGACCCCGGCCTTCGCCGGGGTGACGACGAGTGTAGTCAGTTTTTCTTAAGTTAAC
>JAHILF010000086.1 GCA_018897105.1 Pseudomonadota bacterium | reverse complement strand
ACAATGAGACATGTCAAAACATGTTGATATATGGCGACTTTTAATTGTCGCCCAGTATTGCACGAAGGTGCCAAAATATTCTGACTTGCAATTTTGCGCAAAATAAACGACACAAAGAATAACAAACCAAGAAGGAGCCTTGGGTGCCTTGCAATATATTTTTTGTAAATTCAGCTAATTACATGCAACCAGCAGTGCACATCGCCTTGTGGCGATAACTACAAAAGCGTTCGCGAAAATCGGTGTTTATGTTGATATTCACGAGTAAATATATTTCCAAAACAAGTTCCTGCATGTGCGGGGATCGCAATGAACCCGAACTTGTCGGTAAAGAGTCAGGCAAAACCTGAAATATCACTGCATATAATCAGCCCGTTTACGCCTCACCACTTATCAGTCTAGCCACCTCACCCTGGATCATTGTTGCCAGCTCATGCTTCTGCCCGGCGGAAAATGCCTTAGTGTCAATGGGTTTACCCACTCGGATGGTGACCTGGCCGGGTTTGACCAGCAAGCTGCCTTTGGGCAGAATCTCATAGGTTCCGGAGATGCCCACCGGTATCAGGGGCACCCCGGACTTAATGGCCAGCACCATGCCGCCGGACTTGAAATCATGCAGTTTGCCGTCCAGGCTCCTGGTGCCTTCGGGAAAAAGAATGACCGAGGTTCCGGCTGCTATCCGCTCGGCCGCCTCTTTCAGGCTTTTTAACGCCTGCCTGCCATGTGAGCGGTCAATGGAGATATAACCGGCCAGATGCATAGCCCGGCCGAAAAGGGGAACCTGGAAAAGCTCCTTTTTGGCCAGCCAGCGGAAATCAAAATCAAAACAGCCCTGCATGGTGAAAATATCGAACTGGCTCTGGTGGTTGGCGGCAAAAATATAGGGCCGGCCTTTGTCAATATTGTCCAGGCCGATTACCTTGACCTTGACTCCACTGGCAGCCAGGATGATCCTGGCCCAGGTCCTGGGCAGAACCTGGGCCTTCTGTTCCGATCCCCGTAATATCACCAGAAACAAAATCGCCAGCAAACTTGTCACAAAAGTGGCAAACGGGATCAATATTAAAACCAGAACCCCTCTGATAAATATCAATAATCTCATGGAAGCAAACCCGATTTACTGCAAAAAATGCAGGTTATTTCAGTGTTTATAATTCAATTTTCTTTTGCGTCAATGACCTGGTTGACAAATATGGAAAAGAAGTCTGTTTCGTGTTATTTATCATTTTCGTTTTTCTTTAAACGTATTAGTTAAAAATTGCCAGCAATTCGGCGCACAAGGTAGTAGCCCATGTCAAAAAACGATCAGGATCCCTTCGGATCAATCTCCATATCGCAGCAACCGGAAAAAACCGAGTCAGGCCAGGCTGATCTTGATGTCGGTATCGATCAGCCGGAGGACCTGCCCAAAACCCAGGATAAAAAGGCGGCGGCACCGACCAGCGAGCCCAAAATTGAAGACCAACTCGAAGATCTGGCCCCGTCCCTTACCCTGAGGCGCCGGGAAATCAGGAAACCCATACCGAGACTGCCCATCATCTTGGCGGCAGCTCTGGTCCTTGTTTTACTCACTTACACATTGATCGGTTTTGTCTGGGTACCCTATTTTTTTCAGAACGTCCTCCCGGACCGGGCTGAAAAAAATCTGCACCGCGCCATCACCTTCGGCGGGGTAAGCTTCAATCCCTTTACGTTAAAGCTTACCCTGCAGAATACCATTATCGGGCCGAACCAGGCCAACCCGGAGGATCAGATCGATCCTCTTTTTTCCGCCGGCACCATCAAGGCCGATATTTCCCTTTCATCGCTTTTCCGCCGGCAGCTCAACTGCGCCAGCCTCACCATCGACAATCTCTTTCTCCATCTGGTCAGAGACGAGAAGCAGCAATACAATCTGGCTGATATCGTGCCGATCCGCCAGAACCAGGCCATTCCCACGGTCAATCTGCCCTTTGCCTACTTTCTGCAGAACATCACCGTAAGCAACAGCCGGGTAATCTTTGACGACCTGCCGGCCAAGAAAAGCCACACACTGGAGCAGATCAATCTTGCCTTGCCCCTGCTGTTCCATAACCCTGATCAGACCACCGGCGCCCAACAGAACTATGCGGTGAGCGACCGCTATATCAACCCCAGGTTTTCCGCCCTGATCAACGGCAGCCCGGTGGAGCTGACCGGCAAGACCAAGGTGGAGGGGGAAAAATTCCAGGCCCAGCTGCAGCTTCACTTCAACGACATCGACCTGCCCGCTTACCTCGCCTATCTGCCGGCCCAGCCGGGGTTCAGTCTTGACAAGGGAACAGGCGAGATCCTCATGGATATCACCTTTCTTTCCGGGCCGGATGAACAGCTCAGCCTGGAGATAGAAACCAGCAGCCATCTGACGGGCATTGCCATCAAGGACCGCTACAGCCATATCGACACCATTCCCCAGGCAACCATCAGGGCAACCATCTATCCCCTGCTCTCACGCTACCATTTCAAGGAAATCAACCTGACGGAACCCGAGCTGTATCTTGGCAGGCGGGCCGACGGGAAATGGGCTTTCCCCGGACTTGGGGCGCCTCCCCAGACCAGCCAGGAGAAAACGGGAAAAGAGACCAGTCTGGTGGTGGACAAGGTGAAAGTAAGCAACGGCAGGCTGCTATTCGTCGATGACAAGGTGACCGGCGGCTTCACCGAAACCTTTTCGGCAGTGGACTTTACCCTGACCGATTTCAGCCGCCAGAATAAACTGGCCGCCCCCTTCACTTTTACAGGGGTCACATCGGGCAAAAGCACCATCTCACTGCAGGGAGATATTGCTCCCTCTCCTCTGGCAGTCACAGGACAGGTTACAGCAAGCCAGCTCAGCCTGCAGAAACTTTCCAGCTATCTGGCCCCGGCCCAGCTCAGCATCAGCCAGGGCATTATTGAAAAATTTACCGGCAACTTCTCCCTGAACTTTGACAAAAAAAGCCAGTTGCGCTTTGCCAACGGCAGTATGGATATGAACGCTTTCACCCTCAGCAGCCAGGGGCAAATCTGGCTTATCCTGCCTAAGGCCCATCTGAGTTTTGCCAATCTGGTACCCGGCAGCGCCCTGGCCGATGTCACCCTGTCCGCCGATAATGCTGAAATTTTCCTAAAATGGGATGACCAGAAAAATTTCAACTGGGCACATTTGACAGCAAAGAAAGATTCTGGAAACAGTACAAATACCTGGCAGGTCTCCCTGTCATCTCTTGAGCTGGACCATGCCCTGCTGAAAATTGAAAATGACTTTCTGCCCACCCCGCTACGCTATTCGCAGCCCAATGTGCACATCAAGGCAACCGGTCTGTCAAACGGCCAGGATCAGCAGGGCAATGTGCTCATCGAAACCGATGAGCTGGGCGGCGGCTCACTCAGCCTGGAGGGCCCGGTGACCTTTTCTCCTTTCAGCGCCAATTTTTCCTGCAAACTGAACGATTACCGCTTGGCCACCCTTCCCACCCTGGTCACCGACTGGCTGAACCTCCTCAGGATTTCCGGCAATGTAGCGGCCGAAGGCGAAATCAGTCTGCCCAACCTGAACTATGCCGGTTCACTTGCCATTCAGGATTTCGGCGCCGGCCGGGAAAACGGGCCTGATCTGGTCAGCTTTGCCAGGGCAGAGGCCGCACATCTGGCTTTCACCTTAAGCCCACTTGCCGTCAACACCGACGAAGTGAACTGCGATCATGCCTTCTTACAGCTGATTATCCCCGCCAAGGGCCCGGTGAACGCCTCGTCCTTTTTCTCCCGCAGCCTGCCTGGATTAAAGGATTTTGCCAATACCGGCCAGATAGCCGTTTCCCGCATCAATCTCAGCGATGCCACCCTGGCCTTCAGCGACCAGCGGGTGCATCCGGTTTATACCTCCCGCCTGCAACTCAATGGCACCCTGGGCAATCTCATCAATGCCTCCGGGGAAAGACTGCACATCAATCTCACCGGTGCTGCTGAACAGCAATCAACCGGGGAAATTACCGGCGATCTCGGTTTTTTTGACAGCGCATTTGCCGCAGATTTCCAGGCGAGCCTGCAGAACATGCCTGTCAAGGAGTTCTCTTCCTATCTTGGTCCCCTGCTGGGATACAGACTGCAGGAGGGACGTTTTCAGTTTTCCACCACCTATCATCAGCAAGACGGCGAGGTGAGCGCTGACAACACTCTGCTGGTCACAGATCTCGAACTCGGTGAGCCACAGGGCACTCTCAGCAGCAAGCTCCCTTTGACCATTGCCCTGCTTTCTGACCAACAGGGGAAAATCGACCTTCACCTGCCGATTAAAGGCTCGGTAGCCGATCCTTCCTATAGTATGGCCAGGGCAGTGGGCCGTTCTCTGCAAAATATCGTCTTAAAAACATCGGTATCACCATTCTCCCAGCTGCAGGCCAGTTTTCCTGAACTGGCACAATCCGGCGGCCAGCTGCTTTTTACCCCGGGTAAAGCGGACTTATCTGCTGAAAACAAAAAACTGCTCAGCCTTTTCGCCCAGCTTTTATCCCAGCGCCCGCTCCTCACTGTAACGCTGAAAGGCTATGCCGACCTGGGCCGTGATCTGGAAGCTCTATCAGCTGAAAAGAAAGAAATTGCCCGGCTGAAAGAGCTGCAGGACGAACTGAAAAGATCGGAGCAGATTACCGAAAAATACGGCAAGGAAGAAATTTCTCCTGCCAACCAGCAGCAGGCTTCACCCCCCCCACCCCCACCCCGCCGGGCTGTTGATTTCTCGGTGAGCAAGAACGAACTGCTGCTGCTGGCCAAAAAGCGACAAAAGGCGGTGAATGATTTCCTTGTATCCTCCTTGAGTATTGACCGGAAACGTGTTATCCAGGACAGCTCGGCCGCTCTAATTCCCGCCAATGCTGCCGGACGTCCGGGAAACAGGGTCGATTTGCAATTCGGCACAACCTTCACCAGATAACACTGATCCAAAAATCATCAGGAAGAACATGCTGCGTCCACCCTATCAATCATATGACAGACTCTATGTTTATCATCTTGACAAGGCGGAAATTTCAACCATTGATGATCCGGATCTGATCGGCATCTGGATTGAGGACGAAACTGCCGTTCTTTTTTTTCACCGGGCAAAAGACAGCCTGGTCGCTGAACTCTGTTCCAGGCACGAGTGCAAAGTCGTCTATCAGGCTGATCTTGATTATTGTGACTGGGAGGCGGGACAATTTATCTCCTCATTTACAGTTGGCGGGATAACGGTTTCTCCAGTCTGGGAAAAAGGTCCGGCAGATATCCGCCTTGATCCCAGCGTGATCTTCGGTAGCGGCTTTCACCCGACAACCCGGGCCTGCCTGGAAACAGTGATCACCTACCTGCAGAGTCCTGAAGCAGCTATCAAGACCATGCTTGACCTGGGCACGGGAACAGGGCTGCTCAGTATTGCCGCAGCCCGCTTCGGCGCCGAAAAAATTACTGCCGTTGACAACAACCCCCTGGCCTGTGAGGTGGCCCGGGCAAACTGCAGATTAAACGGGGTGGATGATCGGATAGAAGTCACAGAGAGGGACCTGCGCAAAGACAAGCCGCAAACGAACGGCTATAATCTTGTTGTGGCAAACTTATACCGGGGCCTGCTGGAGCAATTGATTCAGACCCCATCCTTCTGGGAAGGGGATATCTACATATTGTCCGGATTCATCCAGTCAATGGAGGCGGATCTGCTGGCAGAACTGCCCGCCAGACAGATTCGTTTTCTGGACAGAAAACAAAACGACAGGTGGTGTATTTGGGTGCTAGGCAACAGAAAGGTAGTCGGGTGATACGGTGACGATAAATGAATTTTACTTCAGTGAAGTACCGCAGAAACTTTCCTGCGCCAGGCGGCTCTATGAACAATATGGAACTGAACTGCTGACCTTGCCTGGCATGAGGGAAAAGTTACGTAATCTCGAAGTTCTTTCACAGGCTTTACAGCTCAAGATGGCATCCATGACCATGTATTCTCTCTGTAAGGCATGCTCTGATAAGGCTGGTGGCGGTTGCTGCAGTGCCTATATGGCCAATGAGACAGACGCTCTGTTATTGCTGTTAAACATGCTGCTGGGTATTGAGGTTACTTCCCAGCGGGATGATTCTTTTGAATGTTGTTATCTTGGTCCCCAAGGCTGCACTCTGAGAGTGAAACCCATTTTCTGCCTCAACTATAACTGCCATCACATCTTGACCGGCAATGCGTCTACCGTGGTGAAAGATCTTGAAAAAGCTGCATCTGCCGTTCTTCTCGATCAGACTGCTATGGAGAAAATTCTGCTCAAGCATATCCTCTCCAGATAAATCAACCACATCTTAACTTAAGCCGCGAAGTCGCTATCAGCCTTTTTGACCTGTTCCGGTCTGTGCAATTCGATTTTTCTCGGCACCAGACCGCTTGCCATAAAGGCAGTACATTGTTTTCTCTTCTCAAACGGGCAGTCAGCGATATTCCAGCATGGGGTGTACTGTAAGAGTTTTTTTATCGCCGCAATACTGATCCCGCTCTCATGGATCATCCCTCTCAAGCATTCAACCCACTTAATATCATCCATAGTGAAGTAGCGCCATTTACCCTGACGGATTGGTTTAATCAATCCTTCACTCTCATAAATCCGCAATGTCCGGGGATGTACTTTTAACATCTTGGAAGCTATACCGATTGTAAAGATTGCTTTATCGTCTGCTATCATTTTCTTCCTCTCCACACTTTGAGTGTTATAACCGGGGTACCTGTACGGTACCCCGGTTTTTTCAGAGATGAACTCAGTTCGTGGTCATCTTTCCGGTGTTAATGTTCGCCCTGATGTTCAAAGGCACGACCAAAGAATCTTTCACCAAGAATAAATGCTGCACCGACAAATCCAAGACCGGCCATGGTGACCAACAGCTCGGATAAGGAAGGAGTATAGCTTAAGTATGCCGGCAGATTGTCCCATCCCTCATATTGGGGTACAAGCTGACCTGCAACAACCAGGTCATAGCGTGAGAAGAACTGACCTACCAGGGCCATCAGAGCTGCCGCAGACATGGCGGGCAGGCTTTTCATCTTTGTGAAGGCAAGCAGGGCAAGGGGGAAAATCAGGCCGATGCTGACTTCAAAGATCCAGAAGTTGGTTGCCAGAGGTCCACCCAGAATAGCGTCTGCTGCTGCGCGGCCGCCTTCGGAACCACCGACGTAAAAGGTGATTGATCTCCATGCCGTGGCAACACTTACCAGGAAGATCATCAGGGTAAGAACTTTGGCAGCGCTCTGCACACCTTTATAGGTTGCGTCATTCATCTCTTCATTGCGCATTTTGTAGGCCAGATTGGTAAAAAGTACGGCTGCGGCTGCACCTGACATGAATGAGCAAGCCAGGAAGTAAACCGGCAACTGCGCACCATACCAGTAGGGACGGGCTGAAAGTGTGGCGAATACTGCACCCAAGTTGGTATTGGCGGCAACTTCTGCAAGAGCGCCCAGTACACCGAGGATAATGGCAATCTTATACTGCCTGGTAAGAATCAGGAAAAACTCCACAAACATAAAGCCAACTGCCAGACCATAAAGTGTTCCCATCCACCAGATATTGGATGTGAGATTAGGAGAGATAACGTTATAAATTGCCATTCTCCAGGGACTTTCAATCTCGAGTCCAATTATGACAAATCCACCGATAATGGAGATAAGTGACAGCCAGACCATTCTGTTTGCCAGCGGTGCCAATCGGTTGCCGCCGAAAATATGGCTGATGGCGGCCAACAGACAGAGACCGGTTGAGGTGATAGCGAAGAAAGCGTAGGAGGAGATCAAAATCCCCCACGGCATCTCACGGGTGTTGTTATAAACATTGTGATGGCCGGCATAGAAACCGTAAAGACCGGCACTGACTCCCACCACAGCCATCAGCACTAAAAGCAGTGTGATTTTATTCAAACCCGGTGTGGCAACTTTTGGTTCAGCAGTTGCTGCTAGTGAAAATCCGTTTGACATTTTCGTCCTCCTCTCATTTTTGCGTTAAACAAATTAATATGGATATTTTAAATGACAGCTTACCTGTCCAACTGATTCCTGCTAAAAAAGTCTTGTTTCCAATCCACAAATCTGCTATGAATTTTGTGGTTGTTTGCTTATTTATCAACTCGCAACTTCAGTCCAGACCGCCATCCGATGAAGCTGCTTTAGCTGAGTTGATTAAACAATTTATTTAGCCTGCTTATACCGATTCGGGCTCGTTCTGATTTGCATTTTTTGTTGCCAGAGTGTGCAGACCGATAATGACGGCAAATATTGAAAACGGTCCCATGATGACGAAAAGGCAGAGTGAGAGAGTAAACCAAAAAGCCTCGCTCAACTGACTCATCCTGTCAGCCAGTTTTGTAACTATTGATTTTTTTTCGTTTTTACGTTGATGCGTTGAAAGCAGATGGATTAAGGCACTCATGTTAGCCTCCTTTTTTCTCATTCTTGGCTAGGCTTCTTTCTCGTTTGATTTTATAAAAAGCAATAGGTATGCCATGAGCAGAAATAATGGCGCACAAGAGCCAGCAGAAATTCCTAACTCCTTCTAATTTCATATAAATCAGTAGTTGCAAATTTTCATATGCAACACTTATCTTCAAAAATTATATCCATATAATCTACCCCTATAGGCGCACAATACGTCCTAGCTCAATTTGCTGTCTACCGCAAATTGCGCCCAAAAAAGAACCGCGAGAAGCACAATCCTACAACGCTCCTTCCTCCCGCGAGGAGCAAAATCAGCACAAATCTATTAATTTCAACCTGTTATCACTGCGACAATCTGCCTCAGACAAATTTTGCGCCTAAATTTTGCGCCCGCCTGTACGATATGAATCAATTTTAGCCCACTTTTACATTACCCCTCCCCCCTAAACATCAAACAACCACGGCATATTTTCCTTTTAAAAACAATTTATTAGCTACAAGAAGAGAAAAATAGTACCAAAATCAGCCGCTCAGGAAGTGCTTCGCAAGAATAAGCTGTGGCAAAAAACAAACACAGCTTAAGGCTGAATAGACCTTGGGGCAGTGAAGGGTATGCGAGGCGAATATTGAACATCTCCGCATACAACTATAAAGGGAAACCTACAAATCAGAGGGTTACGCTTATATAGATAAGACTTACTTAAAGTCTAACGATTGATGAGGCGCAGAAAACGCCTTAATTGGAGGAGGGTAATTCTATTGTTGAATGGGCTCAAAACGCCTGCAAAGGAGAAAAGTACTTCCTTTCCGCCTTTGCAGGTTATTGCTTCAGAACATCATATCAATTAGTGATGGCCACCATGGGCATCGGTCTTCTGTCCACCCTGCATGCGATCAAAACCCTTTACACCGATATGGCAGACCGTGCATCGGGTATTGGAAGCAAAAGCAGTTTCACCATCATGGCAGGCGCCACAATATTTGCCATCATAAAGCGACTGCATGGTGAAATCATCATTCTGTTCCGTTGAACCGCTCTCCATCTGAAAAATTTCATCATGACAGCTGTCACACTCAAGACCGGCATCCATGGTATGAGTCTTATGGCTGAAAACAACCGCCTTTACCGGAGCAATAAAGACAATCGGAGCCTGGGGGCCGTAGGCATCTTCATCATACTCTTCCTCCCCGACCGCCTGCCCCCCTGCCAGGACAAGAAGCAACCCCGCGGCAACCAATACACTGAAGAATCTCGCAAAACCTCTCTGATCAATATTCATATTCATCCTCTCTGGCAATTAGTCGTTCATATAGTAGATATTGGGAAGCGCACCGGTTTCAGGACGCAATACCCAAGCAACTTTTTCCGGAGCATGGATCAGTTTATAAACCCTGCTGTCAGGATCGGAAAGATCACCAAATACGCGAACATCAGCGGGACAGGCGGCGGCGCAGGCCGTCTCTTTCTCTCCCTTCACAAGTCTCGTATCATAACAGAAGTTACATTTGTCCACCGCCCGGATATCTTCCTTGAAATAGCGCGCATTGTAAGGACAGGCGGCCATACACGTTTTACAACCGATACATTTTTTATAATCCATCATCACTATACCGGTTTTCTTATCCTTGTATGTGGCCTTTGTCGGACAGACACGCACGCAGGGAGGACGGTTACAGTGGTTACAGAGAACAGGCATAAAAATGCGCTCACTCTCTCCGGGGCTGGTTTCTCTCTCCATCTCCAGGATGGTCGTTCTGTATCCATATGAAGGTACAAAGTTTGTTTTAACGCATGCCTCTTTACAGCGCTCACAATCTATGCAGCGATTCTGGCGGATAACCATAGAGTAATGAGGGCTGTAAGGAAATTTTTGCGCCTGCTGGGGCATGAGTTCGACAATACCCTGCGCATTGCGGGCTGATGTCAGTGACAAGATGGAGCCACCCAGGAACACACCGGTTACTGAAAGGCCGAATTTCAAAAAACTCCGTCGCTCACTGGAGGGCAAATTTTCAACTCCCTCATTTTTGAGCTTTTCCAGGTCGCTAATTTTCATAGTGCATCTCCCTCAAAAAATTATTAACACGGCAGCCAGCAAAAGCAAGACGTCAATTGCAGGTCGTCATTTTTTGCGTGTCAACCAAATATAATTACGCATAAAGTCCAGACACCGAATTACCGTGATGATAAATCTGTAACTTATCATGCACTTAGGGCTGTCGAGAGTTTTTTTTACGAGACAGTCAAATATGTTACTGTGATAAAATCTGCGATCCGCCAAACAATCTATATGTTACAAAAGACATACAACTGCGTCGCACAAAAAATCACACAAATGCAAAATTGTCAAGTCAATTCTGCAACAAACCTGTAGCACAGACACAAGTGGCTTGACTGCAGGCAAGCTTATGACTAAGTTGAACTGCTTAAATTCAATCAGATCCATGCTGCCATATGCAAAACAAACACATCACAGAAAATTCGCAACATGAATGAGCAAATCACCGCACCAGCACAGGTCTCACTCCCTGTATTTACCGTAAACTCCCAGTGTGAGATCACCTTCTTCAGCCAGGCCGCCGAAGATCTCCTGGGAGTAAAGGCTGTGGATGCAATTGGCATGAATTGTCATAATTTTTTCAGCCAGCATGATCACCTGCGGGATTTTTTCACTCTCTGCTCCACCATATCTTCCGGCAAGTCGATGACATCCTTTCCCATGGTACTGAAAAATCTTGCCGCCGGACATAATCCCTCGGTTATCGTGACAGCCATTCCTGTTCCGGATAAGGCGGGAAACCTCTCTGGAGCCATTGTCGGTTTCCAGGAAACTCCTCAATCATTCATGGTTAACCAACTGGTGCTTGACTCACTGGCTGACGGAGTATTCACCGTTGATATCAACTGGCAGATCACCTCTTTTAACAGGACAGCGGAAGCCATCACCGGCTGGTCACAGAAAGAGGTCATCGGCAAATCCTGTAGGGAAATTTTTCACTCCAATGTCTGTGGAGACTCTTGCCTTCTCGCAAAAAGCGTACGCGACGGCAAAACCATCCTGGACAGGTCTATCTTTATAGAGACAAAAGACGGCACAACGGTTCCGGTCAGCATCAGCGCCGCTCCCCTGACAGATCCTGAGGGGAAAGTCATCGGCGGGGTGGAAAGCTTCCGAGACATCACAGCAACCATCACCAAAAAGCTGATTTTAAATTCCATAGCGGACGGTGTTTTTACTGTTGATCGAAACTGGAAAATCAGCTCATTCAACAAAGCTGCTGAATTAATCACCGGCTGGACCGAGAAGGAAGTAATCGGCAAATCATGCAGCCAGATTTTTCACTCGAATGTCTGCGGGGAGGCATGCATCCTTGGCCAGAGCGTCAAACAACGAAAAGCCATCACCGACCAGACCATTTACATAAAATCGAAAAAAGGCGAAACCATCCCGCTTAATATCAGCGCCGCCCCCTTCCTGGACCATCAGGGAAAGATTGTCGGCGGCATTGAAACCTTCCGGGACATAACGAGCAGCATAAGAAACCATCTCATCCTTGATTCCATTGCGGACGGGGTTTTCACGGTTGACCGCAACTGGAAGATCACCTCATTTAACCGGGCAGCGGAACAGATCACCGGCTGGTCATGCAATGATACGATCGGCAAATTCTGCAGTGATATTTTCCATTCAAGCATCTGCGGGAAAAACTGCGCCATTGCCCAATGCCTTTACAGCGGCAAGCCTGTTTCCAATCTTTCCATCACCATAACCAATTCCAAGGGAGAAAAAATCCCCATCAGCATCAGCGCCGCGCCGCTAATCGACAATGACGGCAACATTATCGGCGGGGTTGAAACGTTCCGCGACCTGTCTACCCTTGCCAGCCTACGCAAACAGCTGACAAAAAATTATACTTTTGACGAAATCATCAGTAAAAGCAACGTTATGCAACGCATCTTCAGTATCCTGCCGGATATTGCCAAAAGCCCGAGTACAGTCCTGATACTGGGGGAAAGCGGAACAGGAAAAGAGCTGGTTGCTCGGGCCGTTTATCATGCCAGCCACCGGGAGGACAAACCTTTTATCATTGTTAACTGCGGCGCCCTGCCCGAAACCTTACTCGAGTCGGAACTGTTCGGTTACAAGGCAGGTGCGTTTACCGATGCAAAAAAAGACAAAATCGGTCGCTTTGCCGCTGCGGAAAAAGGTACGCTGTTCCTCGATGAAATCGGCGACATACCCCAATCCCTGCAGGTGAAACTCCTGCGTGTACTGCAGAATAAAGTATACGAACCCTTGGGCTCCAATACGCCCATCACAGCCGATGTCCGCATCATCACCGCGACAAATCGCAATCTGCAGGAACTGGTGCAACAGGGATCTTTCCGGGAGGATCTTTTTTATCGACTCAATGTGGTGAAAATTCACCTGCCGCCCTTGAGAGAGCGAAGAGAGGACATCCCCATATTAACCGATCATTTCATCAAGCAGTTCAGCGCGCTGCAGGGAAAAGATATCGTGGGCATTTCAAGTGCGGCATTGAATATTCTCATGCGCTATGACTATCCGGGCAACATCAGGGAGCTGGAAAATATCATTGAATACGCCTTTATTCTCTGCGACGGGGGCTTTATCCAACCGGAACATTTGCCCGAACCTTTTTATATGCCCGGCGGCGCACACCAGGCGAAAGTTGAGCAGATATCGATTGATTCGCAGACCCTGGAAGAAATCGAAAAGCAGGCGATCTATCTCTCCCTGGAGAAAAACAAATGGCGCAGAATGGATACCTGCCGGGAACTGGGCATATCAAAGGACACCTTGCGTCGTAAAATTGACCGTTACAACTTGAAAAACCCGACAGGAGAGGAGTCGGACTGAGAGTGCTCTCCACGGCAAGCAGCTCCAACCTGAAATAAAAATAGCGGGATCCCTCTCAATACAGAGGAATTCCGCTATTTTTAACTTAACAAATCATGGACAACTTTCCTTCAAGAGGCTAAGCGGACAGAGTCCTCGCTACCTCTTTCACCCGGCTGATACCTGCTTATCCACACAATTTTCTTTCCTGCTCCTGAAAAGCGACGGCAGTAAGAGGTGAGATGTATGGAAAAATCAACCTGGTAATACTTGCTTTTTTTTTCCAATGGTTTTTTTTTTCTTTTCCTGATCTGCTAACTTTGCCTGACGCTCAGCTACTTTATCCCCGACCTGGTGCAGAGTTCGGGGACATGACCAGTCTATCCTTGCCAGACATCCTTCGTGGATGTCAGCAGGACAACCAGCTACTTCCCAGCAGGGAATCAGCTTCAGCAACTTCTTCAAACCGGGGATACTGACGCCCTGCTCATGAATCATCTTCCGCAGACAATCAATCCATCTGATATCATTTGGAGAGAACATTCGTCGTGACCCACGATGGGCAGGCTTTATCAATCCTTCAGCTTCATAAATTCGAAGCGTTCTCGGATGGACATTGAGCAATTTTGCCGCAACACCAATGGGGTAAATCGGCAAATCAGGCCGTAAGGGCTGTATATCAGACTTCTTCCTGGCCATTTTCTTCTCCTTAGACTCTTTGTCCTGTTTTGCAGCTTTTGCGAGAGAGGTGGAGAAGGAATGCTCCCCCACCTTCCTTATTCATAAAGCTGTTCTTTTAGTGATCCTCGGACAGATGACCTTTGAAAAGACGTTCACCCATCAAAAATCCCATGGCACAAAGAGCCATACCACCTACCACAACCATAATCTCATGGAGGCTCGGAGTATATGACCACAGATGAGGCTGACCGACGATTCCCATTTCATGCAACTGGGGAACAATCATACCAACCACAACCAGATCATACCGCATGAAGAAAATACCGATAACGCTTGAAGCTGAAGCGATGAAAAGGGCGTTTAAATTTTTGGCCCGAGTAGCCATAATGAGACAGAAAGGAATAACCATACCCATCATGATCTCGCCGATCCAGAAATTCACAGCATACGGGCCGCTCAGGATAGACATCATGGCCTCATATTTTCCTGGGGGTTGACCACTGACACCGGAGATCACTTTCCAGCAGGTGAAAAACATGATGACTGTCATCAGCAGGGCGCCTAATTTGGCAGTTGACTGCAAGGAGCTCTCAAGGGCCGGGCTCATTTTCCAGCCGTTAGCCTTGTAGCCGATCCAGTGGAAGAAGATGACCGCGGCACAACCTGACATCATGGCAGAGGTGATGAAGTAAATGGGCATGTAAGGTCCATGCCAGAATTCACGGCCATTGAGCAATCCGAATACCGCGCCGAGATTACTGTGAGCGGCCACACCGGCTACAACACCCATCAGGCCAAGATAGCCGGCCTGTTTATGTTTGCCGGCCTGAAGCAGGGCAAACTCAATGAGCATGAAAAAGAGATATGCACCGTACAGGGTACCCATCCACCAGATGTTGGAGGTTAGGTTTGGAGAGATAACATTATAGATGGCCATACGCCATGGGTTTTCAATCTCAAAGGCAATGACCACAAAACCTGCGATAATTGTCGTAATGGCCATAAAGACCGAACGTTTGGCAATAGGCTTAAAAGCCTCTACATTAAATACATGGCCGATTGATGAAACAAGACACAAGCCGGTTGAGGTAACAACAAAAAAAACATAAACGGCGATCAGAAGGCCCCAGGGCACTTCCCTGGTAACGTTATAGGTAGCATGATAACCCTGCAGGAAAGCATGTACACCAAAGCCGATACCAACGATCGCTAACAAGCCACTTAAGGCTATTGCGGCATTATAACCGCTAGAAGACTTTACCGACAGTCCTTCACCCTCTTGGGGGAGAACCTGAGCTAATATATTATTCATTGCATTCACTCCTTCGATTTTTTTCATGGATCACAAGGACATTCATCAAAAAATGTGACTAGGAAAAATCACTTTCTTCACGAACCGCATGAAGCACCGGTTTGACCTTGAGATCATAAACCGTATGGAGTGAAGCGCAACCTAGCCAAAAAACGAGAAATAATATGCCGTCCATTTGCTTCTCCTTTACAATAAGTGAGCATCTCTGCTCAGAACTTTTCTCTCTCACTCTCCGGAACAAATTGGCGGATCTACTCCGGTAAGTTTCCTCTTTATCTGTCTGCCCACCTCCTTTTTAAAAAAATAAAAAACGTGATCTTGAGAAATTCCGTTATAAAAAAATACATTAGTCAAACAATTACAATAAACTTAGAAACAAATTTAAAACTGGACATCAGCATTGTCAAGAAAAAATATCAAAGCAATTACGAATTAAGCTTAACATTGACAGATCATTTTTAGCCCATTTCCTTTCAAAAAATTCGACAACAACAATACCAATATGCAATATTTACTTTAAAATCAATCAATTAGCATAACAGCAAGCGACGAAAGATCCGGACTAAATCCACGACGCAGAACGCGGCCTTCTTTTACGCCCAAAGCTCATTATGCGTCCGTCTCAACAGCACACAGGGCTCACATTGCGCCATACGTGTCAAATCATAACAACCACCCGTCAAACCGGCTCACACAGATAACAGCTTGTTATTATGTTAAAAGAAAAAATAATAAGCTCTTTCTTACAACAAATCAGAAAATGGCACGCCAATTGCTCTTTATAAAAAATTAAAGCTTGCTCTTATTAGCCAAGACGAGAAAGCTTCTCCAAGTAACTCTTTTGGGTGGCGGCCCAAGGGGTTAAAAAAGTAAATCAGAAAGATACACACTGTAATCTACCAAAAAACGACTCAGCTTCTTCCTCCTAGACCTGGCCTACCGGCCAGGTCTTTTTTTATGCTTTTCCATGCGTATAGCCGCTTTACCTTTCCGCAAACTTATGTTTATATCCAATAAATATTGTCCCAGATGTTTTCCTGTGGCATATTGACATCCACAGAAATTGGCGGACGCATAATGCGCCCAGCCCTAAAATTGACAAAATCACATTCCAGGAGAACTTTTTTGAAATATTTTTATAAAAATCTTTCTATCTGGCTCATTATCGGTCTCATCGGCATCGTTCTCATCAATGTTTTCAAAAAGCCACCCGACGACGTCATCCATGTCAACTACACGGATTTTTTAAAACGGATCGAACAGGGAGTTATTCCTGACATAAAGCTGGAGGGGAACGTCATAACCTGGACGAACTCCAATGGCGAGTCCTTTAAAACCGTTTCGCCCGAGAACCAGGCGGTCATCGCCCCCCTTCTTAAATCAAGGGTAAACATTGAGGTCCGTGAACCGAAGAAACCACACTGGTTTCTCCAGATCTTTCTTTCATGGGTTCCCTTCCTTCTCATTATTTTTCTCTGGTTTTTCTTTACCAAACAAGGAGGGGAAAAAGGTGGCGGCGGAAAGGCCATGGCCTTCGGCAAAAGCAGGGCGCGACTTATTGACCCCCAGGAGTCCAAGATAACATTCAAAGACGTTGCCGGTGTAGATGAGGCAAAGGATGAACTGGTTGAAATTGTCGACTTTCTGAAAGACCCTTCCAGATTTTCGGACGCAGGAGCCCGCATACCTAAAGGTGTGCTGCTCTACGGTGAACCGGGGACCGGCAAGACTCTTTTGGCCAAGGCCATCGCCGGAGAGGCGGGCGTTCCCTTTTTTTCCATCAGTGGTTCAAATTTTGTTGAAATGTATGTTGGTATCGGCGCCTCCCGTGTCCGCGACCTTTTCAAGGAAGGGAAGAAAAAAGCGCCCTGTATTATTTTTATTGACGAAATTGACGCTGTGGGCCGACACAGGAGTGCCGGTGGCGGAGGTGGCGGCAATGATGAACGTGAGCAAACCTTAAACCAGCTCCTGGTGGAAATGGATGGCTTTGAAGGAAACGAAGGGGTGATCATTATTGCCGCGACGAACCGCCAGGATATTCTTGATCCTGCCCTGTTGCGGCCCGGACGTTTTGACCGCCAGGTAATGGTTCCCCTGCCTGATGTGGGTGGGCGGGAGCATATCCTCAAGGTACATGCCAAAAAAATACAGGTCGACATCGACGTGAACTGGAAGATTATTGCCAAAGGCACTCCCGGATTTTCCGGCGCAGAACTCGCCAACATGGTTAACGAGGCGGCCTTGATGGTAGCCAGAAAAGGCGACGGCGGTAAAGTGACCATGGACATCATTGAAAAGGCTAAAGATAAGGTCATGATGGGTGCAGAACGACGCAGCCTCATCATCACGGATAAAGAAAAGAAAATCACCGCCTTTCATGAGTCCGGTCACGCCCTGACGGCATGGATGCTGCCCGGTGCCGACCCTGTGCACAAGGTAACGATCATCCCCCGCGGCAAAGCCCTGGGTCTGACCATGCAACTCCCGGAAGAGGATAAACTTTCCCACTCAAAATCCTACCTCTTTAACAATCTCTGCATTCTGCTGGGCGGAAGAATCGCAGAGGAGATTGCTTTCGGAGATATCACCACCGGAGCCGGCAATGACATTGACCGCGTCTCTGATCTGGCCCGCAAAATGGTGTGCGAATGGGGCATGAGCGAAGAAATCGGCACTATTACCTTTAAGGCGGCAAGTCCCGTGCCCGGAAACCCTGGCCCGATTATCAGCGAGGCCACTGCACTGAAAATAGACGGCGCGGTAAAAAACCTCGTCAATTCAGCCTATGACACATCAAAAAAAATACTGAGCGACAACAGGAAAATCCTTGATGCCATGACCCAGGCCCTTCTTGATCATGAGACAATTACCACCGAGGATATAAAAAAGATTGTAAAGGAAAACAGCTGAAACGATACTTGACGAGCATACCCTCAGTATGCTAAGTATATGCCCGTTCACTCAACGGGCCGTTAGCTCAATTGGTAGAGCATCTGACTCTTAATCAGCAGGTCCCCGGTTCGATCCCGGGACGGCCCACCAAACATATTAAGGACTTAGCCATTTTTTGGTTAAGTCCTTTTTTATTTCATGTGAGAATCTGTGTGAGATTTTTGTCTGGCATGCTCGTAAACATCTATTGCTTGTCTTTCAGAATCACCGATGCTGTGCAGGTAAATTTCCGTTGTGGTACGGTTTTCATGACCAAGAATTCTCTGAATAGATCCTATCGGCACATTGAAACTCTCCATGACCGATGCTCCGGCATGTCTTAGTGCGTGATAGCGGAAATATCTCACTCCCGCCTTCGCACAAAGAGTTTTCATGATCTTCTTCCGGTCATTGTAAGGGCCTTCCACAAATCTGCCTTCTTTTCTGCTCCAGTATCTGTGCCAGAAAACCCATGGTTTATCAGGTTCACTATTTTGATTCCTGCCCCATAAGATTTCATAAAGCTTCTGAGTCATCGGCACTTTTCTTGGTGTGAGGTGACCGCCTTTCTTTTTT
>JAHILF010000085.1 GCA_018897105.1 Pseudomonadota bacterium | reverse complement strand
CAGGCCATCTTTGGCCGTGCCTCAATCGCAAAATCCTCGCCGGAGCACTGCTACGCCTGCGGTTTTGCTCAATCGGCGCAACCAAATCTGACCCAAATCCGGGCGCGATCCAGGTAAATTAACATTTTCCGAGTCCCTTAGGAAAAGACGAGGAGGAATGGAGTGGCATGAACAAGACGGATTGGATGCTTCTTTGTATTTCCGGCGTTTGTAATGGTATCCGTTTTCAGGAAACATCTTCACATTTGAAAATTTAAAAATCATAACCTTGCCAGTTCACATATGAATTAAGTGATGAGGTTAGGGCAACGCAAATTATCTATTTTATATTGGAGTGCGCGACGATTTGCCTCATTGACAAACGTCAATTGCATTGTAGTAAGTTATATTTGTGTTAGGATTTAGTTAAAAAATATATAGAAAAAGCCAAACCCATTGGAAGGTGGGGACGGAAAGCCACGGGGCTTAAAAGTCAGCCGGGTTGCCTGGTACAAAAGTTGCCCAGCATTTTTTTCCACCCGTAGTAAGTATTTTGGGAGCCGACAACCCGTAAAGATGTAAATGCCGCTAAGTCTGATAAATGGAGAGATGAGATGACTAGAAAAAATTATTCGATCCTGCTAACTGCACTCATATTTACTTCCTTACTTTTAGTTCATACCACGGCCTTTGCATTAGTTGATCCTCACACTGAGCCACTCCCGCGTATCGATGCACGCCAAGCCGCCTTGCCTGCTGATGCCAGGGAGGATGCTTTGGTTGTCTCTCTGCAGCGTGATGCGGCAAGCCAGGTACGCAAGATCTATCCCAATCTTACCATGCGTTGGAATGCCGTGACCGGCACCCCCAAAACATTATACACTCTGAATGCCTTGCTGACCCCTGCCAGCAAACTGGAAGCGCCTACCGTGGTGATGGATTTCCTCGATCGCAACCGTTCGCTCTATGGTTTAAGCGATGACGATCTCAACACCCTGACCCTGGTGCGTAAATCCTTTTCAACCGGGTCACCGGCCTTGCAAAAAACTATCCGTCATTCACTTACCCACATCGCGCTGGATCAGCGCTGGCAGGGGCGGCAGGTCTATCCCGCAACCTTGGTGGGATCGGTGACGGATGATGGGCGTCTGACCAGCTTAGCCGGTGAGGTGGTTCCTGATATTGCCGCAGCGGTTAACGCGACGGAGCCGACGCTGACGTCATTGCAAGCGTTGGAGCAGGCGGCCGGCGCCATCGGGGCGACCTTTGATGCGGTGCAGCATCCGGTGGTGGCAGCGCCTAGCGGCGATGAACGTCGCCAAACTTTTGCCCCTGGGCCGGACTTTGAAACCGATGTGCCGGTGCGTTTGCTTTATTACGTCGTCAGTCGCAAAGACGTGCGGTTGGTTTGGGAAGTGACCGCAGCCAAGCAGGGTGATGTCTACAGGTATCAAGTGTTTGTGGATGCCGGCACTGGCGAGATTTTGTTACGCCAAAGTATCACCGACAGTGACACCCCTCGCTGGCTGGTTTATTTCCAGGAACTGGATCCAGCAGCCCAAGACCCTAAAGACGATCTGCGACCATACGACAGCCCCGTCCCCATGTCTCCTGGCCCGGCAGCAGCCGATGGCACCCAGGGCGTTGCTGTTGCCGCGCAACTGATTCAAACCAATGGAGATCCCGCTTTCTCCCAGGGCGGCTGGGTTCCAGACGGCGAGACCAGCACCAATGGCAACAATGTAACGGCCTATATCGGCGGGACGGGTGAGCAACCGACTGCCGACATGGTCGATATCGGTGGCGAACCCACCCGCACCTTTGATTTTCCGGCTGATTTCACCGAAGCTCCTTCCTCTGCTGACAATGAAGACGCTGTGGTGACCCATCTCTTTTTTCTCGCCAACTGGTATCATGATCGGTTGTTTCAGCTCGGTTTTGATGAGGCGGCAGGAAATTTTCAGGACAACAACTTTACCGCTGATGGGGTAGATGGTGACCGGGTGGAAGCCGAGTTGCATGTGGGCACCAATAACTCCTTTTTTAGCACACCGGCTGCGGACGGCACCTGCTGTCCAACACTTTCCGCTTACACATTTACCGGTCCGGACCCTGATCGTGATGCCGCCTTTGATGCCGAAATCATGCTTCATGAATTTACCCATGGTTTGACCAACCGCATCGTCGGCGGTCCTAACGTAAAAGGAATCACGGGGCGCAGTGGTCAGGAGGGGTTTTGTGACATGTACGCGATGATGTTACTGAGTGAACCGACTGATGATGTCAACGGCAACTACGGTATGGGTGGCTATTCGACGTTGGAGTTTATCTTGAATCCCGCTGATTGGGATGATAACTACTTCTTTGGTATCCGCCATTTTCCCTACAGTACCGATTTATGCATCAGCCCACTGACGGTGTCGGATATCCATTCTTCCACCTATGACATCACGCCCATCGCCAGTGCCGGTTGTGCAGGAGTGCCCGAGGTGAACCCGTGGTTGGCGGCCAGCTCAGGCACCATTCATGACGTAGGAGAGGTCTGGGGCCTGGCGCTGTGGGAGGTTCGCGCCAATCTGGTGGCAGACCACGGCTGGGCGACCGGCAACGAGTTAATGCTGCAATTGCTCACAGACAGCCTGTTCCTGCAGCCTGCGGGCCCCAGCATGATCGAATCACGCGACGCCTTTCTGCTGGCTGATCTGGCCCGCACCGGGGGCGCCAATCTGTGTCGGATCTGGGAGGGCTTTGCCAAGCGAGGTTTTGGTGTGGCGGCCGATGTAAGCAATGACTACGTTGGGGTGGTGGAGGACTTCACTGCTCAAACCTCAGCCGGTTGCCGTCCGTTGCTGGACATAGCCCTGGTGCTCGATTTTTCCGACAGCATGAACAGCCCCGAGGCCTGCGAGGATCCGCCCAACGATATCAAGATCGATGTCCTGAAACAGGCGGTGCCCGCCTTTCTCAACGCCTGGGAACCCTTTGCCGTGGATGGCGATCGCATCGGGGTGATGTATTTTGATGACGACGCCGATCCGCGCACCACGCCATTGCTGGAGGATTTGCTGAGCAACAAGCCGGCGATTCTGGCCGACGTGGCAGGACGCGCCACCGGCATGTACACTGCCATGGGGCCCGGCATCCTGGCCACGGGCGACTCGTTCGACAACCGGGTGCGCAAACGCCACATGATCGTCTTGTCCGACGGTATTCAAAACGTCAATCCCCTGGTGACGCCCGCCGGTGATATTGATACCGATACCGTGGATGAACACGAGGTGATTAACGGCAGTTCCTCGGATGCCTGGGGCGGCAATTCCACCACCGTGGCGCCGCAACCCGGCAAATATCTCCAGGATTTCGGAATTCCCATGCATACGCTCTCCATCGGCTCCGGCCCAGGCACGACCTATGATGAGCTGTTGGCCGCCATTGCCGAGGAGACCGGGGGCCTGCATCAACACACCTGCGTGCCCCAGGAGGAACTGGAAGAGTTTCTCACCACCAGTCTGGTGGAAGCCCTCCAGGGCGATACCCTGGAACTGGTAGGATATGAAACCGGCTCGCTGGCCGCAAGCGGCGCGACCGAGGAACATCGTTTCGTGCTCAACGGTTCAGCTCACCGGGCGGTATTCATGCTCTCCTGGAGCGGTGGAGCTGGCAACAGCAACGAGGTATCGCTGCGACTCTACGCGCCGGACGGAACCGAGGTACCACTGGGGCCTTACCTGACCAATGGCCCGTCCTTCAAACGGGTGACCCTGGACTTCCCCCTGTTCGTCCGTTATGTTCATACGACCCACAGTTCCGTTTCCTTTTACCCCGTGCCATTTGTGGGTGAATGGCGGCTGGTGGCGCAGCGCAACATGGGCGGCAGCGGAACCGTACTCCATCGAGCCTATGCCCTGGTGGATGACGCCTCCCTGGAATATCGCTTGGACTTCGACAAGCCCATTGTCAACACCGGCGAACCCCTGATCTTGCTGGTGCGAGTCACCGAAGCGGGGATGCCGATCGCACCCGCCACCATCAAGGCGACGGTGAAGGCACCCCGTACCGGCCTGGGGACGGTGATTTACAATGCCGGGATCACGGATGAAGACCGTAAGCGCATCGCCGCCGAGCTGGGCCACGCCGAATTACAGGGTTCGCCTTTGATGCAGACCTACGAGGTGGCGTTGCGTGATCCGGCGAACAGCTCTTTGCTACAACCTGTTATCGGTCAGATTGAATTTTTTGATGATGGCGAGCATGGCGACGGCCAGGCAGGTGATGGTCTCTACGGTGCAAGGTATGATGCCACCCGCACCCCCGGTGAATATCAGGTTACCTTTGAGATCAGCGGGGAGTCCGAATACAACGGGCTGTATCATCGCACCAAAACCACCTCAGCCACCGTGGTGCTGCGCAAGGTGGATGCCGCCAATATTCGCTTCGATATCATCGAGCAGGAGGGCAACGGCGGCACCTTCCAGGTCTGGGTCACTCCGCAGGACCGTTACGGCAATTATGTCGGACCCGGTTACCTGGCGGATATTCGTCTGGCCTTTGAAAATGCCCAGGCAACCGGCCCTGTGCGCGATCTGCTCGACGGCCGCTATACCCAAACCTTCCGCACCTCGGACTTCGAAACAGTAGGTACGGGTGAAGCGGAGATCTTCGGTGAACGGATCGATGTGCCCGGACTGGTTACAAAAGGCGGTCTCAGCCTGCACGCCGGCATGGTCACACCCTGGGGTTCATACAACAACAGCCATGACGACGGCGCAACCGTCAACCTGGACTATACCTGGTTCATCGGGGCCAATCTCGCCTGGGATGTGCGGCTCGGCTACTCCGGCTTTGACGGCAAAGGCGCCAATCCCGATCTGGATGTCTGGACCGCCAGCGGAAACCTGAAGTACTATTTCGGCAGCAATCCTTCCTGGCGGGTGTTTGTGAACGGAGGTATCGGGCTCTACGCCATGGATCCGGGCAACACCGAGCTCGGCGGCAACCTGGGCGCCGGTCTGTCCTTCCAGATTCAACCCCGGCTGACCCTGGAGGCGACCGCTAACTACCACGGCACCGTAACAGCGGCCTCTGATCTTGAGTACGGACAGCTGCAGCTTGGCCTGGTTTTTTCTTTTTAATGGTGAGACGGGGTTCCTTGATGGAATCGATCTGACCCAACCGGTAAGAGGTAAATCATGAAAAGAGGAATCTCTTATCTCTTGGCATTATCGGCATTGCCGTCGCGGTCATCGTGGTGTGGGTGTGGTGGGTTTTAACACCCACCACGGTGCTGGTGGTGCGCCATGGGGAAAAAGGGGAGGGCGTCAATCCGCCGTTGACCCTGCAAGGTCAGGAGCGAGCCGTTGCCTTGGCGCAGGTGGTGAAGGATGCCGGCATCCGTGCCATCTACGTGACCCATACCTGCGCACCCAACAGACCGCCCAACCAAACAGCGATTTGCTGCAGATCCCCTGGATACATCGCGACGCTCAGGATGTGAGCGGGTTTGGTCAATCATATTCTGAGCAACCATGGCGAGGAAACCGTATTGGTGGTCGGCCATAGTAATACCGTGCCCCCCATTGTTGACAAGTTGGGAGGTGATCCCCTCGATGCTACTTTTGGGGAAGACGAGTTCGAGAACCTGTTCGTCGTTACCCGGTATCGCTTCGACCGCGCGCTGGTGACGCATCTCAATTACGGCGCGGATCCCGCAGTGCCGAAGGACCCCTGCCAGCATACTTCCGGCCAGATCACGCTTCCTGCGCTGCGAGAAAGGCCGATTTATGAGGTCACGCTGGCAGGCGGCGGAGAGGAAGAGATAGAGGTGTGGGCCATGTACCACATAACAGTTTGCTATGACTTGGTACATTACACCGATGCTTTGGGTCAGGCCTGCGCATGCTGCCGCAATTATTTCCAGAACATGAATTTCAGGTTCAGCTGTACGGCTCGGGTGAGGCCATAGATATGAGTAGGTTCACCGCCATTCACCAAACCGATTGGCCCAATGTTAACGCATTGTCAGAAGACGGGTGCATGCATCTGAGCGCTACCTGGCAAATTAATAAGCGCGATCACGAATACCCGATAATGTTTCATCTGCTCCAGTAAATCACTCAAAACACCCTCAAAAAAAGCTATTTCCAGCCCTTGACCGGGCATTTTTTTGATGGTAAATGAAACAAAACTTATGAATTGTTTCAGGTGATATTATGGCTAATTTTTTCCCCGAAATGTCTCTTTTTGATGAAAACGGTAAGCGACTCTATCTTACCGACACGGAGCGCAAACTTTTTCTCGAGGCCTCCAAAGTCGAGACCAGAGAAAACCGGGTTTTCTGTTCCGTCCTGCATTACACCGGCTGCCGGCTTTCCGAAGCTCTGGAACTTACTCCACGGCAAATCTCCATGCAAGACCAGGCGGTAATCATCAGAACCCTCAAGAAAAGAAAGCACGATAAACAGGGGAGGGAGAAAAAACCTCAATATCGCTCTGTTCCCGTGCCCCCCAGTGTGGTTGATTTTTTTGATTTAGTGTTTGATCTTCGGCGCCGGCAGCACAAAAATAATGACCAGCCCTTTTGGACTATGAGCAGGACATCCGCCTGGCGAATGGTAAAAAAAGTTATGGAGCGGGCCGGGATCAGCGGCCCCCAGGCCACCCCTAAAGGCCTGCGTCATGGCTTCGGGGTTGCCATGGTCACCAGCGAAAATCCTTTACCCCTCCATATTCTAGCCGATCTCATGGGCCATTCTTCAACCGCCACAACGGAAATTTATACGCGGGTCCTTGCCGGCGAAAAGCAAAAAATGGTTTTAAATGCCTGGAAAGGATAAAGGCAGATGTCTCGTAATTGAAAAAACCAGGCAAAAGCACTGGTTGGTTGTTATGGTTAACGGGATTGCTACAAGAATCATTTCTGCCAGAAGCTCCAGGGCAAAGGAGGTTCAATATATGAAAGCTAAAGAATTTGACAAAAAATTTCAGGCTGGCGAGGACATGACGGATGATCTGGATTTTTCAAAAGCTCGACGGGTCAATCAAGAGCCTAAACGAGTCAATATAGACTTCCCTGCCTGGGTAGTTGAAAAGCTCGACAAGCAATCCAGAAGACTTGGAATTACAAGGCAGGCCCTTGTTAAAGTTTGGATTGTGGAGAAGCTTAACGAGGCGGATTGACGCTCAAACACGATAATGGAGACGCTCCCTTGTCTGGGGATCCCTTTAACAAATTATAGTGACCCCAGAATTCATAATAAGGTAAGGTAATACCTTGCCACGCCAAATTGACATTTGGGGAATACCGATATTTTGGATCTCACCGATTATCAGAGCAAACTCATTGCCTACGAGCTTACCCGGCGCTGTCCTTCCGATAGTGTGGAAAAGCTTGCCGCCGCCCTCGTTGATGCCCAGGTCGATCTTAACCCGCATCAGGTAGATGCTGCTCTTTTTGCCTTCACATCGCCCTTCTCAACCGGGGCATTGCTGGCAGACGAAGTCGGTCTGGGGAAAACCATTGAAGCCGGGCTGGTACTCTCCCAGAAATGGGCGGAGCGGCAGCGCCGAATCCTGGTCATTACCCCTTCCAGTCTTCGCAAACAGTGGTACCAGGAGTTGACCGAGAAGTTCTTTCTGCCGTGCCGACTTCTGGAGTCCAAGTCTTACAACGCCGCTATCAAACAAGGCAGATTCCGCCCCTTTGAAGAAAAAGAGATTGTCATCTGCTCTTATCAGTTTGCCAGAAACAAGGCTGAGGATGTACATGCCATCCCCTGGGATCTGGTGGTCATCGACGAGGCCCATCGACTGCGCAATGTTTACAAGCCGTCCAACGTCATCGCCAATACTCTTAAACTGGCCCTGGCTGGCAAAGACAAGCTATTACTCACAGCAACCCCGTTGCAGAACTCCCTGCTGGAGTTATTCGGCCTGGTCAGTTTCATTGATGAACATATCTTCGGTGATTTGAAGAGCTTCCGCGAGCAGTATGCCAATCTCAATCAGGAGCAAGTCTTCAATACCCTTAAAGCTCGGCTGCGCCCGGTATGTCATCGTACCCTGCGCCGTCAGGTCCTACCCTACATCAAATACACCCATCGCCTGCCCCTGGTCCAGGAGTTCACTCCGGAAGAGAGCGAGGACCGGCTCTATCACTTGGTTTCCGACTATCTGCAACGCGATAACCTGCAGGCAC
This sequence comes from Pseudomonadota bacterium, assembly GCA_018897105.1. Classification (GTDB taxonomy): domain Bacteria; phylum Desulfobacterota; class Desulfobulbia; order Desulfobulbales; family SURF-16; genus SURF-16. The sequence goes on along the minus strand of JAHILF010000085.1, from coordinate 4,981 downwards.
TGCCAGCCAGTCAGCGATCTTTGATGACCCTGGTTCTCCGCAAGCTCCTGGCCTCTTCATCCTTCGCAATTGCTGGGGCCTTGACCTCTATTACGAACCGCTTGAAAGATAAGCTTCGCCCCCAGGAACCGGCCAGGTCTCTTGAAGATGAACTGGACCAGGATTACGAAGCCCTTGATGAAACCTCTGAGGAATGGAACAACGGCGAGCCGGATCCACCTCTCTCCCAAGAAGACCGTACGGCCATAGCCAGAGAGATCGTCGATCTTGAAACCTTCACTGAGCTGGCCCTTTCTATTGATCACAATGCCAAGGGACGCTCCATGCTCATTGCTCTGGAGGTTGCCTTCGGCAAGGCGGCGCAGGCCGGGGCGGCCCAGAAGGCCATTATTTTCACCGAATCGCGCCGAACCCAGGATTACCTCCTGCGTCTCCTAGCCGACAGCCGGTTTTCCGAGGGCATAGTTCTTTTTAACGGGTCAAATACCGACGAACGCTCCAAACAGATCTATTCCGCCTGGCTTGAACGACATCATGGTTCGGACCGGGTGTCTGGTTCACGCACTGCCGATATGCGCTCGGCCCTAGTGGATTACTTCCGCGAAGAAGGGCGGATAATGATCGCCACCGAGGCGGGCGCCGAGGGGATAAACCTTCAGTTCTGTTCCCTGGTGGTTAATTATGATCTACCCTGGAACCCGCAGCGCATCGAGCAGCGCATTGGACGTTGCCACCGATACGGCCAGCAGTACGATGTGGTGGTCGTAAATTTTCTGAACCGCAAAAACGCCGCCGATCTCCGTGTTTTTGAACTCCTTTCGGAAAAATTCAAGCTCTTCGAGGGTGTTTTCGGAGCTAGTGACGAGGTGCTTGGGGCCATCGAAAGCGGGGTGGATTTTGAAAAGCGTATTGCCGCCATCTATCAGCAATGCCGCCAACCGGAAGAAATCCAAACGGCCTTCGACCAACTCCAGCGCGAACTGAGTCTGGAAATTAATGAGGCCATGACTCGCACTCGCCAGCAGCTCATGGAACACTTCGATGACGAGGTGCGGGAGAAACTCAAGGTCAGAGACGCGGATTCCAGGGCTTATCTCAATCGCTATGAGCGGTTGCTGATGCAGATCAGTCAGCACGAGCTGGCCAGCCATGCCGAGTTTATCAATGACTCTTCCTTCCGGCTTAATTCCCGGCCATTCCCGCAGCAGGCCGACCAAATTCCTTTGGGGCTCTACGAATTGCCTCGTCGCTCCGGGGAAGCGCATCTCTACCGGCTCAACCACCCCCTTGCCGAATTACTCCTGACCCAGGCAAAAAAACGACAATTGCCTCCTGCTGAAGTCCATTTTGACTATGGCCAGCACGATGGCAAGGTTTCCATCCTCGAATCTTTGATCGGCGAATCCGGATCTCTCACGGCCTCGCTCTTCACCATCGAGGCACTCGAGCAAGTGGAAGATTATCTGATCCTGTCCGCCGCTACCGATAAGGGCCGCCTACTGGATGAGGAAACCGCCAAGCGTCTTCTCAGTCTGCCTGCTGCAGTGAGTGGCACAGTTCCCAACATTCCTACGCTTGAATTACTGGAAAATCATACCCGGCAGCGGCAGGCTACCATCCAAAGGGATGTCTCCGAACGCAATGCCCGCTTTTTCGAGGCCGAGGCCGACAAGCTCGACGGCTGGGCCGATGATCTCAAGGTTGGTCTTGAACGCGAATTGAAGGAGTTGGACCGTCAGATAAAGGAGGCCCGACGCGCTGCAACAGCAGCCTTGACCCTGGAAGAAAAACTCGCTGGCCAGAAACAGGTAAAGGCCCTTGAATCCCAACGCAACCTAAAACGTCGGTCCCTCTTCGACGCCCAGGACGAGGTGGATTCACAACGGGAAAAATTGATTGCCCAGATTGAAGGGAAGTTGCAGCAGCGGACCGAGCTGATTCAACTCTTTGTAATTCGATGGGGTATCCGATGACGGTTGAAACTCCCATTGAGATGCTCCACCTTCCCGAGAATTTGCGCAAGTTATTTGCTGGAAAATTGCCTGATGCAACAACGGGTACACCCGAGGAACGTGAAAAAAATTACCTGTCTCGAGCCTTGGCTGCTTTTGCCACTCATAAATTGGGAGGTGCAACCCTAGATGAAGCGGTTGCATCGATTGTGGACGGTGGTGGTGATGAAGGCATTGATGCGATATTTCATGCGGCAGCAACCAATATTCTCTGGATCACCCAATCGAAGTTCATTGCGAACGGTCGCGGTGAACCGGAACTTGGGGATGTCACTAAGTTCAAGGCCGGTATTGAAAATCTGCTTCAGGGTAATTTCGATGCCTTCCGTACAAATGCAGCATGGAACAGATTGATTCCGCAAATAGAAGCTGTTTTCGGAAAGGGGGGGCTGCTAGTAAGGGCAGTCCTGGTCTATTCAGGCATCAACCTCGTCTCGGAAGATCGTCGGCGGCTGTTCGAGGACCTGAAATCCCGCTTCTCCCATGACACTGATTACCTGGAAGTCCGCGTTTGTAATCTCACCACTGTCCATGACTGGATGACTGGTGCAGACCAAGGCCCAGGCGTGCCTGAAGTAGAATTGACGCTCCTGAAGCCTGGTTGGGTCAAAGAGCCCTATGAAACTGTGTATGGCCTGCTACCATTGGCGGAACTCGCCAATCTCTACGCACTCCATGGGCGTCGTTTAATCGCAGCCAATATCCGTGCTTATAAAGGCAATACGGCGGTAAACGAACAGATTGTCAACACAGTTTGTGAAGAACCAGAGCATTTCTTCTACCTGAACAATGGCTTGACCGCTTACTGTGAGCGGATTGAGGTGCACAACCTGGACCGTGCAAACGCGGAACAGAAGCGTGTCAAGGGTTATGGCTTTTCTATTATCAATGGTGCGCAGACCCTTGGCTCAGTTGCGCAGTCGTTCGCTACTGTTCCTGTTCAAACACCTCAAGGTTTCGTGTTTCTAAAGATTGTTTCGCTGGAACGATGCCCAGGCGATAAGGAGTTCGCCGACCGCATCACCCGCAGCACGAATTTTCAGAACCAGATTGGGCTCAGGGATTTTGTAGCGTTGGATGACCAGCAGGAGATCATTGCAAATCAATTGACGCTGTCCGGTATCAGTTACCACTATAAGCAGGATGCAGAGATGCCAGTGCCAGATGCAACCAATTTCACGTTGGCGGAAGCTACCACGGCTTGCGCCTGTCTTGCCCAGCAAAGGAACTGTGACTTCTGTTCCCGAGTACTGGGAAATCGTAAATCTCTCTGGTCACTGGATGAAATTTACCCGCCAGAGGAGTTCTTTCGCTCACGCTATTCGCGTGTATTCCTGCCAGACCGCTCTGCCCGGAACATCTGGCGGGCGGTCCAAGCCCAGCGTTTGGTCATCGAAGCTATGCAGGGCAATGCCCGCGCGAGCAACGGCGTACGCAAGGCATTCTTCGAAAATGCCCGGTGGCTTGTATTGAATTTTATCTTCCTGAAATTACGCCCAGAACAGGGAGAGGATCTGGCGTTATCAGCCGCCGAAATAGCGAGTATCTCAAGGGCCACTAACGAATTTGCGGAAATCCTTTGGGGGGTATGCGAGACTCAGGGTTTTGTCTCGCGACGGACAATAGCTGGCACTGAAATCTTCGAACAAACCAGGCACTTCCGTTCTGTTTTCTGTAGTTCCGCAGACTGCGAACGTTTGCGCAATGCTCTTCTCGCCAAGCTGGCAACACAACCACCGAATTTGGAGGATTAGATGACTGCACCTTCTCATGAATTGGCCAAGATTGTTTTTGAAAGATTGGCGTCGGAAAAATTCATTACCTCAGAAGACGCAAAAAAAATGATAAATAAATATGCAGAGGGGAAATTGCGTCAGGAAGACTGGAGATTGTCCTTTGAAAAGGGGCTTGATAAGGAGAGTAAACAATGATCAAAGGCTCCCTGAAAAAGCTTACTATAGAACACCTTAGAGGATCTGTGCAGCAGTTTATGTTCCCTTTTGAAAAGGGGAAAAAATTGACCTTTATTTATGGAGAAAATGGCACGGGGAAATCAACGATATGCGATGCGTTCGAATTTCTCGGTAAGGGAAAAGTCGGTTCATTGGAAAACCGAGGATTGGGAAAGACAAATCGGTATTGGCAAACTTTAGGGAAAAAACCTGCTGATGTTTCGGTTTCTCTTGATACCACAGCGGGCAATTGCCGTGGAACCATTGGTAAAATGGAAGTCAATGTCACTCCACCAGATCAACGACCTTTGGTTGAGGTGCTCCGTCGCAGTCAAATACAATCTCTTGTCGAAGCAAAGCCTGCCGAACGGTATGCGGCAATCAGCCGTTTCATAGATGTTTCCAGTGCAGAGGCGTCGGAGTCGACATTAAGGGATTTGATACGAAATATTGAGAGCAGCCGCGGAGTGGCAATAGCGCGCGTGCAAGAAAACATGGATGCCATTCAGCAGTTCTGGGAAGAGGCTGAGAAACCTGGTTCCGATCCGCTTACTTGGGCTGAAGGAGAAGCGAAGCGTGATTCCACAGCTTTTGATGCCGATATCAAAGCAATTGGCAAGCTTCAGGCAGCATACACTCACCTCAAGGAATATCCAGATCGTATAGAGAAATCCCAAAAACATCTTCAAACAGCCGTTGCCTCCAAAGAAGAAGCACAGGGAAAGTTACAAGCAACCATAGCCAAGGTAACTGGTGACGCTGCGGAGATTTTTGGTGTCCTGCAGGCCGCGAAAAGTTATTTGATGAAACATACCAGTCCTGCCGTCTGCCCCCTATGTGAGAGTGCAGACAAGGTAGCCGGGTTGTCTGAAAGAATCAACGCCGCTGTTGAGCCTCGAGCATCGCAGGCTGTAGGGCAAGCGGCTTTTATGCTTGTGCTACAGCTGAGAAGCGCAGTGGCTCGAACGCCTTGATAGGTGTAGCCTTAAGGCGGAACCTGTCAAGGTGTTCGAGTTT
>JAHILF010000084.1 GCA_018897105.1 Pseudomonadota bacterium | reverse complement strand
GGTGTGTCCAGAATCCCTCCAATTTGTTGAATTGGCGGGCCTAACTGCCGCCTATGGGTGTGTAGCGGAAAAAAAGGTTAAGCGTTTGCTTAAATTTCATGTGCTGGAAGACGCTTGGAAGGGTTTTCGGTCGGGCACTAGATAGTCATCCTCTATCAGTAATTTGTTTTTGATCACTTTAGAGAGGATCAGCAGATAGTCATAACCTTGAAGGTTGTTGAGGTTGTCGATGCTCAGGCTAAAGTGATCGATCTGACAGGATATTTTTCTGAACTCTTTGAGATATTGTGAGTATTGCTGTTCATCATCCAGGGGGCTGGCGGAAAGGAGAGCTATTTTTTTGCAGCCTTCCCTGATCTGCTGCGTTTTGTGGTCTGCAGGTTGACTACTCGTCACTTGACCTGTGCTTTGTTGTTGCGGTGCATGCTTCGCAATAATATTGACCAACTTCACCAGAGGATCGCCAAAGGCTTCAAATTTCAGCAGCTCCATTGGCAGCCCATCGACCTTGAGCTTGATGGCCTCATATTGATCTTGCTTAACCATGGCGTAATGGGGGCCGGTATTGCCTTCAAAAAGCTGATGTTGCTTGGCCATCTCGTTTAACAGCTCAGCGTCTTCGAGGCTGCAACCGACAAACAACAGCCGCTGATCGCGGCACAGCCCCCTGTAAACCTCCAGGGCGGCTAAGTAGTTCTCGTCGGTTTCCGCGTAGAGCTTGTCGTAGCTCTCGGCGGTAAAGATCAGTGTGGAAATGTTGTCGATCCTGCCGTGGAAGTGCCAGAGAGCCGGGGCCGGAAGAGTACCGCGCTTAAAGTCCGCCAGCTCCTGCTTATTGCTATTGTCCAGTTCAATCAAGCGATCGAGATTCTGGCAGGCTCCGCGTAACACCTTGTCATAATTGAGTGTCATAACCCGGTTGCCAAGTCCCCAGATCGCCTTGGGCAGTGCCTTACTCTCCTCAGATATTCTGGTCAAAGGTTCTTCAAAATGTTTCCTGAAAAATCTGCACCACAACGTACCTTGCAGTCCTTGCCGAGCGAGCTTGGCAGCCTGCTGATAATCTGTTAGATCCAGCATTGCTCGGATGCCGTTGGCGAGTTTCTCTTTTCCTACAAGGTCGAGTTCATCGGCGGCATGACCCAGCAGTTCTCCCCAACCGGGGAATAACCTTTCACCTGCTTCGTCGGTCAGCGACATCGACATCCCAGCGCCAACAACGGGGATTAAATTATTTTTCTGAAGGGCATCCAGTAGATCTTGAGGCAATTTGTGCAAGGCAGCTCCTCATCGGAATAACGGATAGTTTGAATCTAATCTGAGAGTTACGGCTTGAAAAATCAGTAACTGTCAGATCCGACCTGCACCACTACTTCTTTTTGCCTAAATACTTTTCGAAATTATTTTGGTAATCAGCGAAATGCTCTTCAAGCATCTTTTTGTATTCGGACATGAAGTAGTCCAATACCTTTTCTTTTTTTGCGGCAAGGTCATCGGCCGAATCTGCCCCAGACGCAGTAAGAAATATGTTAAACCGTGCTGCAGCATACAAAAATGTCGCACTGACCTTGCCCGGATTAACATTTTTACTTTGTTTATTGGCTAAGGCGATATAGGCGTCCGCCATCTCATAAAATTCTTTGTCTTTGTCGGTATTACTCATAATTTCTCCTGTGGTTAACAAGTTGATACAGTTTCTTGATATCTACTCCAATCAGCCTTGATTGACAAGCAATGTCATGATGTTCCGTCAGTTTTTAGCCGGATAACTTTGAAATCTGATTTTAAGAATTGTCAGATCTCCTTTGAGCTACTACAATCTTATTTCTCAATGAGGCGTTGACTTTATTCCTCTGAAAGTGGATTGGACGGAAGCTGCCGCTTCATCATCCAACCCCGGTGAAACATCAAGCAAATGGCGAAATAATTGCCCATAAAAATTTCTGTAATCATACCCACCTGGAACCGCCAGGAGTTTCTGGCTCGGGCCATTGATTCGGTGCTGGGCCAAAGCTATACGGATTTTGAGCTGATCGTGGTGGATGACGGCTCAACGGACGATACCGCCCGCCGTTTGGCAGGCTATGGCGCCCAAGTCCGCTCTATCCATCAGGAGAACCGTGGGCCGGCTGCGGCGAGAAATACCGGCATCAGGGCTGCGGAGGGCGCGTTCGTCGCCTTTCTTGACTCGGATGACCGCTTTGCCCCGGAAAAACTGGCGGTGCAGCAGGCTGCCATGGCTGCCCATCCTGAATATCTCATTTCCCATACCGACGAGATCTGGTACCGGCGGGGCGAGCAGCTGAACCAGAAAAAGAAGCACTTCCGGCCCCATGGACACATCTTTGCTGAGTGCCTCAAACTCTGTGTGGTGGGCATGTCCACCGTCATGGTACGGCGGGAGTTTTTTGCGAAGGTAGGTTATTTTGACGAGGAACTGCCCTGCTGCGAGGACTATGATCTCTGGCTGCGGGCCAGCGTTTCCCTGCCTTTTTTAAAGGTGGACCGGCCTCTGACCATCAAGGCGGGCGGCCGTCCGGATCAGGTGTCAGCGAGGTTTCGAGCCGGCATGGACAAGTTCCGCATCCGGGCTATGGTCAAGGTGCTGGGCCAGCAGGGGTTGAGTGATGAACAGCGAAATCTCGCCCGCCAGGAGCTTGCCCGCAAATGCCGCATTTTTGGTAACGGCTGCGTTAAACATGGCCGGCCCGAGGAAGGACGATATTACATGGAGCTGGCGGCCGACGTTTTGCGGTAGATGGTCCAGACCAGGCCGGGCAGTATAAAAAGCAGGGCCAGGCGCAGGACAACGGTTCGCGACTCGGTGCCATTTTCCAGGGCTGCGCCGGTAAAATAGGTGGAGAGGCTCAACACCAGGGTGAGAAAGGCCATTTCGGCGGCAAAGACCCTGCCCCGGAAGCGGTCTTCCACCATCTTCTGCAGCAGGGTGGTGGAAAAAACCCACTGCACCGCGCCGCCCAGATGGCCGCAGAAGACAAAAAAGGCGGCCCAGGCCAGGGTCGGCGCCTGGGCAAACAGCAGGTAGGCGGCAGAGGCGACAAAGAAACTGTAGCCGATGGCCCGGGACATGGCTGGATGGCTTTCCCCCAACAGGCGCCAGGCCAGCAGCGGGCCCACCGCTGCCCCCAGGCCCCGTGCGCTGTAAAGTATGCCGCTGTTGCTCCCCTGGCCGTGGCCTGCGGCAAAGACCTGCTCGCCGAACACGGTCAGCATGACGAGGATGCCGCCGGACAGGGCCCAGCCGCTTTTTACCAGCAGAAGGGCTGCCACCTGCCGGTGCCGGGCCACATACTGCACCCCCTCGACCAGGTCGTTGAGCCCCAGAAAATCAAGCCAGGAAGGCGTGTCCTTTTTGCTGCGTGACAGGGGCGGCAGTGTCAGGCCGCTGATCATGAGCGCTGAAATAAGAAAGGTGGCGGCATCAAAGACAATGGCCGTGCGCCAGCCGAAATAGGCGGTGGTGAATCCTCCCAGTGCTGCGCCGAAGGCGAGCATGATCGACCAGGTTGCCCCGCCCAGGGCGTTGGCCAGATTGAGTTCCTCCGGCCGGCAGAGATTGGGAACGGAGGCGCGGCGGGCCGGATCGGCAAAGGTCCACAGGGATTCCTGCAGCAGGGCCAGACCATAGACCATCCACACCTGTTCCGGCCGACGGATCAGCAGAAAAGCAAGGACGATCCCAACCCGCAGCAGATCGCAGCCGATCATGATGGCCTTGCGGGAAAAACGGTCGGCCAGTACGCCGGCGGCAGGCCCCAGCACGGCGGTGGGAATGAATTTGGCGATGAGAAACCAGCTTATCGCCTTGCCGGGGCCGGTGAGCTGCTGCAGCAGCACGAAGATGGCGATATAATTGAACCAGTTGCCGAACTGACTGATGACCCCGGCCAGCCACAGCCTGGTGAACTGCGGGTTTGTCCGGAAAAGGGTAACATAGCTCCGCCAGTTGTTGACCGACAGGATTGGCCGGCTGGAAGGGGATGATTGCAAGGTCATGGGAAGTTGTCTGTCAGGTGGATAAATGGTTGAAGCGATGAATGGCCCGTGGTATCAATATCTAGAGTTCGGCGTTACGGGACAATGAACATGCCGACCTGCTTCAGCACGCATAACATGCTTTAAGCCAACGCAAAAAAAATCAAAGCTGAAAATAAATAAACCACGATATCAATAGACCAGTCAATCACATTGACGGATTTGGAGGAAAAATGAATAAGCCCCTTGGAGTGACCGTTATCAGGCATATTGTTGACAGTCAACGTTTGCATCCCGAGGCCACCGGTGATCTCTCCGGTCTCTTGAACGAGCTGATTGTTGCCGGCAAAACCATTTCCGCGGAAGTCAACATGGCCGGCCTGGCGGATATTCTCGGCATGTCGGGCAAGACGAATATCCAGGGTGAAAAGGTGCAGAAGCTTGATGAGTTTGCCAATAACACCATCAAGAAGAGAATGGCCCGCTGCGGCTATCTCTGCGTCATGACCTCCGAGGAGGAGGATGACATCATCCCGGTGGAGGACGGGTATGAGGGAAAATATACCCTGGCCTTTGACCCCTTGGACGGCTCCACCAATATCGATGTCAATGTCAATATCGGCACCATCTTTTCCGTGCATCGCCGCAGGACCAAGTGGGGGCAGGGCGGCTGGGAGGATATGCTGCAGAGGGGAAGGGACCAGGTGGCGGCCGGTTATATTCTCTACGGCTCCAGCACCATGCTGGTTTTTACCACGGGTGAAGGCGTTCAGGGCTTTACCCTGGATCCCAGTGTAGGCGAATTTTATCTGTCCCATCCTGACATCAGAACACCGGAGCGCAGCAAATATCTCAGCGTCAACGAAGGCAACAGTCATTACTGGCCGGAAAATGTCCGGCGCTATATCGATGCGCTGAAAGAGAAAGACAAGGAAAAGGGCAGGCCTTACAGTTGCCGCTATATCGGCTCCCTGGTGGCTGATTTCCATCGCAATCTTATCGCCGGCGGCATTTTTATCTACCCCCGGGACAACAGGGACCCGGAAAAACCCTACGGCAAACTGCGATTGCTGTATGAAGCAGCCCCCCTGGCCATGCTGATAGAACAGGCAGGCGGCCGGGCCATCACCGATGACGGTATCAATATTCTTGATATCACACCGGATTCTCTGCATCAGCGGGTGCCGTTGATCATCGGCAGCAAGCTTGACGTGGATGAGGCTGAAGGATACCTGGGTTAAGCTGCCGAACCCTGCAGCAGGTTGACAGGGCAGGTCCGTTCAGCTGATCTGCCCGCTCCTGTCGTCGTCCGGGCTCCGATTCGACCTCATCAGGGTCCCGTTCATTGATCCCTTTCCGGGAAGCGGGAAGCCTTTCACGCGTGACAGGAGTTACTGACGACCTGCTGCGATGCCATCATAACCATATCCACTGATAAAATGTCCCATGGCTAATATCCTGAAAGAGCAGGATATTGTCTCCTCTGCCATTGCCTGATCAAAAAAAGCTTTGATTTCGGCAAATCGTTCACGATAGAATTCAACATGCGCTTGCCGTACCTGCTGCCCACACCTGCTTGGATTTGGGGAATGAAGCTGAAAAACGGGGAAAAGAAATCGCCTCTTGCCATATTTCTTACAGTTTGGTTTAGGGTGTTTTTCCGCGACGGAAGATTCGGTCAGGACAGAACAACCGATCGTTTCAGCAGGTATCACTTTTAGTAACTCCCTGATCTGCATTGCTGAGATCTGCCATAACCCGCCTTTGTGTTTTTTAATTACAGATTGCTCGTCCATGATAATGCGTTGCAAAAAATAGTGAGAGTAACAGGAGGATATCTGATGAAACTCAAGAATATTCAAATAAAGATCGTTGTGTGGGCGGGCATCTGTCTACTGTTGACCTCGGTGGTTATTATCACTTTTTCCGCCGTGAGCATGAAAAACGAGGCAAAGCTTAACCGGAAAATTGCCTTTGAGACCGCCAGCAGCAGTGCAGTGGACGTGGCGGAAAAGACCGCCGCTGATATTAAAGCTGAAATTGAGGTGGCACTCGACGCAGCCCGGACTCTGGCCCAGGAATTGTCCGGGATAAAAGACGCCGGATACCAGGTAAAACTGGGACGGGATGAGGTAAACAGCTTACTGAAAATTCTTCTGGACAGAAATCCGCAGTTTGTCGGAACCTATACCGGCTGGGAACCGAACGCCTTTGACGGCAGGGACGAAGATTTCCGGGACAGCCCCGGGCATGATGCGACAGGCCGCTTTGTGCCTTACTGGAACAGGGATGCAAACGGCAAGGTGGCTGTTGAACCATTGCTTGATTATGAAAAGGAGGGCTTAGGCGATTACTATCTGTTGCCAAAAAAGACCAAAAAAGAATGCATTCTTGATCCATATATTTATCCGGTGCAGGGCAAGCCTACCCTGATCACCTCGCTGGTTGCGCCGATCATGGTTGGGGAGACGTTTTACGGGATTGCCGGTGTGGACCTGCAGTTGTCTTTTCTGCAGGCGCTGGCCGACAATGTCAAGGATCTTTATGGCGGGGCCGCGACAATCGCCTTGATCAGCAACAATGGCACCCTGGCGGCCATGACCAATAAACCGGAACTGGCCGGTAAACCCCTGAAGGATATCGAGGCGGATTTCGAGAAGATATTTGCCGATATTGCCAAAGGAGAAAAGAAGGTCAACCTGGATAAGCAAATGCTTGAGGTCTATGTTCCCTTGAAGATAGGGCGGACGACCACCCCATGGAGCGTGAGCATTCGTATCCCTGAGGCAAAGATCGCCGCCCAGGCCGATGCTCAGTTGCAGAGAGCCTACCGGAAAATGATGTGGCTGGTGGTCATCAGCATCGCATGTGCCTTTGTCGGTCTCTGCCTATTGTGGTTTATTGCCAGGAGTATTACCCGACCCATCAAGGCCGCCATTGAAAGTCTTTCCTCCAGTGCCGAGCAGATGAGCAACGCTGCCGGTCAGGTTTCATCCGCCAGTCAGTCATTGGCTGAGGGAGCGTCTGAGCAGGCGGCAAGCATTGAGGAAACCTCGGCATCCCTGGAAGAGATATCCTCCATGACCAGACAGAATGCGGAAAATGCCGGTATGGCCGATAATTTTATGAAAGAGACCAATAAGGCCGTTGAACTGGCCAATGATTCCATGGCCGCCTTGACCGTTTCCATGCGCGAGATTTCCGAGGCAAGTGAAGAGACCTCCAAGATCATCAAGACAATCGATGAGATCGCCTTTCAGACCAATCTTCTGGCCTTAAATGCCGCGGTTGAGGCAGCCAGGGCCGGTGAGGCGGGTGCGGGCTTTGCCGTGGTGGCCGATGAGGTGCGGAATCTGGCCATGCGGGCGGCGGATGCTGCAAAAAATACAACGAGTCTGATTGAGGGCACGGTGAAAAAAACCATGGCTGGGGCAACGCATCTTGACAGGAGCAATAAGGTTTTTTCCGAGGTTGCCGGGAGCACTGCCAAGGTGAGTAGCCTGGTAGGGGAGATTGCCGCTGCCTCCAACGAGCAAAATAAGGGGATAGGGCAGGTGAACCAGGCCGTGAACGAAATGGATAAAGTGGTGCAGCGTAATGCGGCCACTGCTGAGGAATCTGCGTCCGCAGCGGAAGAGATGAGCAGTCAGGCGGCACAGCTGAATGATATAGTCAGCGATCTGGCCGAACTGGTCGGCAGAACGGCAGTGGAGAAGAATGAAACACGGCAGCCTGCCACCCGCGCTGCCGGCAAAACAAGGTCCCCTGCGCACGAACCGAAAAGACTGACGCATGACCAGACGGAATTCTGATTCGCCTCCTCATGATACAGGTTCTTCTGATAGTTGCGGAGCAATTTCTTTAACTTAAGAGGGAGTTGCAGAGGGGACTGATTTTATTTTTCCTTTGCCAAAGCCGGGGACAGAATGATTTTCGCCAAAACAGCGAAAAAAATTCAGTCCCCTCAGTCTTGAAGAAAAATTAAATCTGTCTCCCGACCTT
>JAHILF010000083.1 GCA_018897105.1 Pseudomonadota bacterium | reverse complement strand
GAGAATCGCGGTGCTGACTTCGTCAAGTACCTTGTCCCGGCGCTTTGCGCCAGAACAAGGTACTTGACCGGACACCGCGTACCACACAATCAAGCTACGCTTGCTTGCGCGGCACACGGCGCCGGTCAGCACCGCGATTAGGCCGAGGAGAGACGCTACTGCACGCATGCCGACGGATGGAACAGTTGTTCTCTTACCCAAAAGAAAAGGGCGAAAATGCCATATACAGTCGAAGCATCGTTCTCATCGTTCTACGACGAGATTAACCTGAGCGGTGACCACAGGGAGACTGCCAACACTCGCCGCGATGACATCGTCAGCAAGCTGAGCAAGACCTTCACTATCCTCGAGTCATTCAGCAGCGGTTCAATTCCGAAGTACACCGCGCTAAAGGAACACGCCGACCTTGATGTGATAGTCGTTCTCCACTACAGCAGGCACATCAAAGACAAGACTCCAACGCAAGTTTTGCAAAACGTTCGTGACGCATTGGCCGAGTGGCGAACGGGCGCTCGTAAGAACGGACAGGCTGTCACGCTATACTATAAGACATGGCCGAATGTAGACATAGTTCCGGTAAGTCGCACAACTGACGATGCGGGAAATGTGCTGCATTACAATGTACCAAACTCAAACAACGATACCTGGATTGTGTCCAAGCCAAAAACGCATGCAAAAACCATTGAGGCCAAGTCGTCAGAGTGTGGATTCAATTTTCGGCGCATTATCAAGATGATTAAGCATTGGAATCGAATTCACAGCGATTATCTTCAAAGCTATCACATCGAAGCACTTGCGCTGAGAGTCTTTGAAGGAAATCTTGACGATACTGCCTGGAATGTATTTCAGTTTTTTGATAAGGCTAGGCCTCTTCTCACAGGAAGCCTGTGGTACGACACAGGGTTTGCCGATGACTATTTGACTTGGTCAGACAGACAGGAAGTTCTGAAGCGATTCGATACGGCAATCGAGAAGAGCAGATCTGCGTGGCACAAGACTTATGACACCAATAATGACCATAAGAGTGCGATCGAGATCTGGAAGCAGATTTTTGGCAGCAAGTTTCCCGCTTACGGATAACCACAATGTCCCGCTCTGACCCGATTCGCCAAAAGTACTATGCAGCTGTTCAGACCGCCGAGAAGGTCTCGGACGGATTATTCCTTGCTGGCGCGCTTCTCTCATTTGGCACACTTATGATAGACCAGAAGAAGTATGCAGATATCTACGATATAGTTCTTCTATTGTTCAGTCTGTCGGTAGTGGTACTGTTTACAGTAGGAATTGTCCTGCGACTGTACCTCACACCTCGAGCAGAGGACAAACGAAGGCAGGACTTCTTTAGCAGCGCATGTAATGTAAGCCTCATCCACCAGCAAACTGATGGCTACTATAACAATGACTTCAAAGACCCGGTCAAGCGCATGGCTGCACAAGTGCTGGAGAACAGCCTATTCACTAAAGAAATCACACTTCGAATGGCTCGACATGAGCGTGTAAAGGCAGCCGTCTATATTCTTGTTTGGTTGGCTCTCCTGCACTATCGACGCCCAGACCTTGGTTGGATCGTAGCCGCATCGCAGGCAGTTTTCAGTGAACAGATTATTTCAAAGTGGCTCCGCCTAGAGTGGCTTCGAATTCGCTCGGAGATGACGTTCGACGACGTTTTCAAGCTGTTTCAGACTCGACCGGCAGTGGCCCAGTTCAATGCCCACGCTTTGGACGCAGTGTCAATGTACGAGAGTTCTAAGGCGACTGCCGCTATTACGCTGTCCTCAAAAATATTCGACAAGTTAAATCCGTCGCTTTCTGTCGAATGGGAAGAGATTAAGACAACTCTTAAGATGTAGCTCCCGCTTGAAGATCGAACCCTTTTCTCCGTTTGGGCAAACTGATCAGCCAATGCTCGCAGAAGTCTATCTAATGCCCGCGTGTCGCGGCCTAACCCCTCATCCCAGCGGATCGCTTCCGGCGGCCGCTGAATTCAAACGATATGTGACTAAATATGGAAGTAATCTCAAAGTTGACTACTGATAATTGGATAACGATAGCAGCTATAGTTGTTCCCATTTTTTTGGCGTGGCTATCGAATGTCCACCTTTGGCTGTGGTCACTAATTAAAAAGTTTATTTTAGATAGAAAAATTCAAGTAATTAGCCCTTCCTTTGACCATCGTTTTTCCTCACTCAATAAGCAAGTAAGAGTTTGTCCATTTTTGGATAAAAATGGACATCTTTCAATTGAATCCCTTATAGATAACCATCGCGCATTGCTTCAAGGAACTATGGGAAAGGCGGGAGAGCTAAGGACGAATGATGTTTTTATCAAATGCTATAAAATGAATGACGGTGAGGGTGGCACGACACTGGTTTCAAAGAAAGAAAGCATTACCAACCTTATGCCATCAGAGGAAGTTCATTTAACGCTGTCAGACATAATCAAAGATTGGAACAAAAAGGTTTCAAAAGTTAAAAATTACGGAATCAAGGATAAGGTTGAATTTGTTTCTCGGTTTCACCTTTACTTCGAAATGATACATCCTTTTTTAGATGGTAATGGCCGAATTGGAAGAAGCCTTATAGAAGAACAGCTATCCTACCTATTTTCCCAGATAATAAGTTTTGATCCAGAGATAAAACAGTATCACCGTAGTATCGAGCTAGGTATCAAAGGTGATGAATCTGAGCTAAGGAAATTGATTCTTGAGCAGATTAAGAAGCATGCTTAGTCATCAACCGCAGCCGTCACATAACAAACGCGTCAAAGGCGACGCTCGCACCTCGCGCGCTTTACGCGGGCGTTCAGCCCTTGAGATTGCCACATCGAATATCTAAAAAAGTCAAATTGACCTCGGCAAAAGGTGTCTACTGTTCGTCCTTCGTAGGAGTCAGGAATCACCTTGTTTTGTCCAATGGGGGGGGGGAGGACAGGCATTCGCTGTGCCTGCCGCATATTGTGATCGTTGAAGTTGAATTAAGGCACTTTTCTCATCGCCAATGATTCACCGGAGAAAATTATCAAAATGGTACCACTCGAAGGGATGCTCGCGCAGCATTTTTTCCAGCTGGTCCGCATACTGCTGGGCAGCTCTGCCAATGGCCAACTCCCGGTGCCGGCGGGATTCTGGTCTGATTTCAATGGGATCCGACAGGGTAAAGTGATAGCTGTTTTTACCGGTACGGAAGACAAAAAAGACAAAAAGCGGGGCGCCGGAGATCATGGCAAAAACATAGGGAGCTTCCGGAAGATAGGCATCATGCCCCAGGAAGGTGACGCGGACCTTGCGTTGATCATTGCGCCAGAGGATATCTCCGGTCATGGATACCACCCCTCCTGCCTGTAAAAACCGTATGCCCTCCACGGCGGCAAAGGGCGAACTGCCCCCCTGATCGACGCCGATGATGGTGATCCCGGTACGTCGCAAATCCTCTTTCTGTAAGCGCTCCACCCCCTCTTTCTCTTTCACGCCCATGTACAGAAGGAGCTTCAGGTCCTTCTTCAGCTGCCGGAGCAGGCGGGCCGCTGTTTCCCAGTTGCCCAGGTGGGACATGAGAAGAATACCCCCCTGCCGGCCGATGACGGATTCCAGTTTTTCCCAGCCCTGGGAGGTGAATGTCGTGGCATCGGTTGCGCTCGCCAGGTAGCGGTCAAGATGAATGGTGGTGAAATTCTGATACTGCCTGAAGGTGCACCACAGGTGGTAGAGCCTTCCCCGCGCAGGAAAGAGCGCCGCATAAAAACGACGGCTTTCCCGGACCTTACCGGAAAAAAGAAAATAACCCGCCGCTATGCCCCTGGAGACGAGGGCCAGCAACCAGGGGCCGCACAGCCTTGTCAACCTGATAAGCAGGTTGTACCAGGAAAACCTCATCTCAGGAATATCCCGAAAATACGCAGAAAAATAAGCCGGCAGAAGGTGGATGAGTTTCGCCAGAAATCCACCCATGGCCGAAAATGGCTGACCCGTTCTCCCCGGTCCTGATACACAACCTGTACCGGCGCCTCGATGATAGCAATTCCTCTCCGCCTGGCCCTGACCAGTATCTCCACCTCGAACTGGTAGCGCCTGGCCTTAACATTCAGGTACAGGGATTCCGGTAGGGGATAGAGTCGGAAACCCGACTGGGAATCCTTGATGAACGGCCCGCCGGAAACCCATACCCAAAAGTTGGAAAACCCGCGGCCGAACCTGCTGGTCCAGGGCACGTTTTTCCCCGCCATTCCCTCCCGTCGGCCGACGACAAGGGTGCGTCCGGCTTGCGCCGCCGCCTGCAGCAGAAGCCGGGCATCCTCAGGATTGTGCTGGCCGTCTCCGTCAATGGTGATCGCCCAGTTACAATTCTGCGCCAGCGCCGCGGCAAAACCGCTGAGCAGGGCCGCCCCCTTGCCTTGGTTGACCGGGTGACGAATAACGGAGATTTCTGTTAAGTTGCTGAGAATAGCAGAGGTGGTATCGGTTGAGCCGTCGTCAACCACGATAATAGGCAGATCAAGCGACCGCGCCTGCCGGATCACCTCGCCAATCCGCCCGCCATGGTTATAGACCGGTATGATGACTGCGGCCATCATCTCACTTGCCGCCTGCCCAGGCCAGGGACCAGGTTCCGGGGCCCATGTGCACCCCGGAGGTCAGCGACAGGGGCGTAAGCAGGATCTCGGCGCCCGGCAGCAACTCACGCACCCGGGGCTGGACCGTTTCAGCCACCCACGCCTCATTATCGGAGTACTGGAGCAGGATCACCGGAGCGGCAGAGGCGGCAAACTTATCCTGCAGCCTCTCCAGGGCAAAAGAGAGCTGCCCCTTGCGGCTGTGGACCACGCCTGCCTTGCGCACCCCCTCCCTGGTCGGACTGATCACAGGTTTCATGTGGAGCAGATCAGCCAGAAAACCTCCAGTCCTGGAAACCCTTCCCCCGCTTACCAGGTAGTGCAGTTCGTCGATAAAGACATACTCCCGGCAGTCATCCATGATTCTGCCGGCAAATGCCGCAACATCATCCGCATTGGCGGCATGTTCGGAGAAGCGGGCGGCGAGCAGGGCGATGAGGCCCAGCCGACCGGAGGCGGCCCCGGTATCCATGACCTGCAGCAGGTCGTGGGGGTCATTATCTTCTTTCCAGCGCCTGGCAGCATCATAGTTCCCCGTGAACACGGAACCGACGCAGAGGTACAGGGTGCGGCCGAACCGCTGACACACGCTCTGATAGTACTGGTGCCGCTCAAAAAGGGAGGCCTGGGCCGTACTTACCTTGCTGCCCGCGCGCATCAGGGCATAGATATCCGCCGGGGAGCACAGGCTTTCCGGTCTGCTGTCGTCGCCGGCCAGGATATAGCTGTCAAGCAGGGTGATGCAGTGATGCCTTGCCATCTCCCTGGTCAGCGATCCTGCGGCATCAGTCATGATGTGCACAACCTGTTTTCCTGCCGGATCGGCAAATCCAGCAACATCTCCTGCCTCGATGGCCTCGTCGGACCAGTGGACAATTTCCCCCAACGCGGCAAGCCGGGCGCGCAACTGCTGCCGGTCCCCGGTATGGACATGTACCTTGAACCCTGTCTCGGCCGGGAGCACCACCACGCTTTCACCGAGTGCTGCCAGGCCCTTATCAGCGCCTGCCTGCCTGGTCCCGGTATCAATGACTACGTTCACGCAGTAACTGCCCGTGGATATAGCCTGAAAAGCGGCGTTGATCGTCAGTTTACCGGCGAACAACTCAAGGATAGAGGCAGGTGGCTTGCTCTGCCCGGCAAGCTGCCTGAAAAACCCCTCAAAGAAGACATACATGCCAAGCGCCCCGGCATCCACCACCCCTGCCTGTCTGAGGTCCGGCAGCATCCCGGAGGTAGCCCGCACCACGGCAGACAACTCCCGGCAGACCATGGGATACAGCTGTACCGCATCGGTTTTGCCGGCCAGGGCCGGCACCATGGCGTCAAAGACATCAAGCATGGTGCCGGCCCGGGGTGCGGCCAGGGCCTGCCAGGCATTATCCCGCCCCTGTGCCGCCTGCCCGGCCAGATCGCCAAACCCTTGGGCACGGCAAAACTCCTGGAAAAAAGCGGCAGCGATATTGCCGGAGTTGCCGATGGCGCACCGGGCCAGCAGCTCCCTGGTCCGTGCCGCCACTGTTGCCGAGTCCCGCAACGGGGCCAGGCTGATGCGCAGATTGGCGCCGGTATCGCCGTCCGCCACGGGAAACACATTGATCCGGTCCAGGAGATCCGCCCAGGCTGAAAGATTATGGTAACCAGCGGCAAATGCCTTACGCATGCTACTCATGATTCAAATAAACGGATGATTGCCTCCCGGTCATATTTACCGTTCTCCTTGAGTGGAATCCGCTGGACGGTTCTGATCAGACGCGGCAGAGCGTATGATTCCAGGGAATCGGCCAGCCTGTTTCTCATCACATCGACATCCACCGAGGTTCCCTGAATCAGGGCCGCAAGCCGGTATTGGCGCCCACCCGAGGCGGGCAGGGCCATGACCACGCAGTCCCTGACGCCGGGTTCTTTCTTGATGATTGTACGTACCTCTTCAAGATCAACCCGTTTCCCCCCCACCTTGGTCACCCCGTCGATCCGTCCCAGCAAGCTAAAACCGTTTATGCCGCCGGCCTCTACCCGGTCGCCGCTGGTAAAAAAGCCATCATCCTCCCGGGTAAGATCAGGTGAGAGAAAGGGTGACTGCACGCAGATGCGATCATCCCTGATCTTCCAGGAAACAATGGGAAAGGGAGTAAAATGTGTTTCGCCCAGGAACCTGTTTCTGGTGGCAATGCCGCCGGTTTCAGTGGATCCGTATACCTCCACGATCCCCAGCTTATTCTGGCGACAAAATGCTTCGTTGTCCTCTGCGTCCAGCATGCCGGCCGAGGAAAAGGCCAGCCGGAGGGACGAATTCTCCAGGTTTCTGCCGTGCAATGTCCGGTAATGGGCGGGTATGCTGGCAAGAACGGTGGCCCCGTGCTCCAGCACGGCGCCGACTATCTCACCCGGAAAGGAGGGGGTGTCCGCAATGACCGTGGCCGAAGAGAGCAGGGGCAGAAGAACGGAAAAAAGCAGACCATAGATATGATAAGGCGGCACCGTGGCCACAATGCAGTCCTTTTCCGTTACCTGGAAGTGCTGGAAGAGGTTAAAGCCCTCCCCGAAGATATTCTCCCTGGTTTTGGCCCAGACCTGGGGCGCGCCGGTGGTGCCGCCGGTGAAAATTTTAAGCAGTTCCGTGCCGGGCAAGACCGGGGTGGCCGTCGCCAGTTCCGCCGGGTTTCCCGGTTCGGGACGGATGACAGCGGTGCCTTGGGGAAATTCCCTGGCAACGTCGGCAATGGCCGTGGTAAAACCGGACAGCTGTTGCAGCCGGGCCAGGGCCGGGGCGGAAAAGGAGTAGGGCAGGAGCAGCGAGGGGCCGCCGACCAGGGCGGCCAGCAGGGCGGCAGCCATAACGGCCTTGTTATCGGAGGCAAGACAGACAGCTGCCCCTTGATACTCCGGCAGGTTGCATGCAGCACGCAACCCGGCTGCCATTGCATAGACGTCGCCAAAGGTGGCCCCGGAACGGACAAACTCCCGGTCCGGAAACTTCGGGCCCTGTAAGAGATTTTTTATACTGCCGTCAATATCCATCAACACGCTTCCTCCATACTACCTGTGCACCGGCTGGCCGAAGGAACGGCCGGCTAGATTTCTGTCCCGCGGTTTAAAGGTATTATCAGCCATCTCCTTCTGCACCACCTGTTGAAACAGCTTCACCATCTTGATCTTCTGGGGTTCATCCTGATAAAAGGTGTCCCAGGCATAGGCAAGCAGTTCCTGCAGTCTTTCCGGGCTCATGTGTTTGGGTTGAAACACCACCTTGTCCGCTGAGTAGTCATTCCAGTCATGGGAGAGAATGCGGTTCTGCTGACTCAGCTCGGCATAGGCCCTGGTGTGGGGGAAGGGAGTCAGCACCGTGAATTCCGCCAGGTCAAGCTCGATCTCCAGGAGAAAATCGATCAGCCGTTTGATAAAATCCTCGGTATGGGTGTCAAGTCCCAGCAGAATCGTTCCCTCTACCCCGATGCCATGATCGTGGTAGCGTCTGATCCGCTCCTTGATGTAATCCGAGGTATCGAAGACCGCCTGATAGACATACCAGGCACCGGCCTGGGCAGCCAGGTCAAGGACCTCCGGTTTGTCTTCAATGGGATGGGAGCACCATTTCTTTTTCAGCGGGATCATTTCCCGGAACAGATCCATCTCCCACCTGGTATCCTGGGCCAGGGAGTTGTCAACGATAAAGAGTCTGTTATTGTCGATGCCGGCGATTTCGGCAACCGCCTTGTCAATGGGCCGCGGCCGAAACACCCGCCCGCCCAGATAGGATACCGCACACGGGTAGCAATTGAAGCGACAGCCCCGCGAGGCGTGCACGAGATCAACCATCTGCACGCCCTTGTAGTTATAAAGTCTGCGGTTGAGGATATCCCGCCGCGCCGGCCCCACCAGGGCGATATCAGGTCTCTGGTCGAGGAAATCGTAACATGGCTGCAGCCTGTTCTGCTGAAAATCGTCAAAGACCTGCTCCATGCGGCTTTCGGCCTCGCCAAGAAAGACGGCATCCGCATGCTCCATGGTTTCCCGTGCGTGCAGCATGGTGGCAATACCGCCAAAAATCACCTTGATTCCTTTTTTCCGGTAGATGTCGGCAATCTCCCAGCCCCGGTTGACCTGCACGGTCAACATCATGGAGATACCGACAAAATCAATCTCCTCTTCAAAATCAATTGGTTCCAGGTTCTCATCAACAAAGTCGACAGTAACATAGTCGGGCAATGCGGCGGCAAAGACCACCGGTCCGTGGGGCGGCAGATGGAACTCGGTCTGCCTGTCCAGTTTGGCCCATTTGGGATAGATCAGTTTAAATTTCATTGAAACGATTATCTATTCAGGTTTTCTGCACTTATCAGGCGCATCTTCAGGGTGTAGCCCGCCCGGCCGAGATTCTGCAGTTCAAGATATGCCGGGATCGGGGTGTCGTCCATGCTGCGGCATGACCGGCCGACCAGGGAACGGTCCTTGGTCAGTTCCGGCGTGAAGGCATTGATCTGCCAGCACCCATCCGCGGTGAGCATGATATCCGTTATCCAGCCGTCATCTCCGGTGAAGCGGCACACCGGCGTATTGTCGGCCAGGTGGCCGTAGCGCACCTTTTCAGCAGCGGGCGTCTGAAAGATCATCAGCACATCATGCATTAATCCCTCGGCAAAGGCTGGCTTGTCAAATGGAGCCGCCGCCCGCCGGACTTCAAGGACCTCGCCCTCCCGGTAAATCGCCTCGAAAAGGGTGAAGCCTTCGATTGTCATGAGGACGCAGGCAAGCTCATCGCCGTCCAGGCTGGTGACCCCGATTACAATGGTGCCGGAGCCGTCCGCCAGGGAAAAATCAATGGCATGGGTAAACTGCCAGCGCCCTTGGGGAAAAATCACCGTACAGTCCCCACGGCTTGTTTCATCTTGTATTACAGTCAGTTCCGGGAGGGACATCCGGCTTTGGGTGGTACAGGCGGCAAGACACAGCAGCAGGAGAAGCAGGGGCAAAGCAGATGGTTTCATCTTACGTTGAACCGGGAAACAGGGATCTCTCGATTGAGAATACTGTTAGTGAAGGTGAGCCTGGTATAGGAATCTGGACCCTCAAAAATCGTCACCTCGTCCAGCAGGCCCTGCTGATCCGCCAGTTTGAGCCGGATTCTGCTGATCAGGGCGGCAAAGCCCTGTTCCTTCGGGGTCAGCAGGATGGTCTGTTTATCCGGAAACGACACCGTAAACATTTCGTTGTCGGTAAAACGACCGTCCAGCCAATTGGAGATCTCAGCCAGCACCACCTGCATGGAATCAAGCCCCATCCCTCTCTCTTCCTGGAATTTGCCGTCATGTTCCATATATTTTTTCAACTTGCCGTCATGCATGAGCAGAACGGAGGCAATGGGCGATTGGTATTCCCAGCGCAACGACTGGGGAGCCTGGAAGATGAAGGTGCCGGTGGAGATGATGGGGCGGGCCAGGATCTTCAGATGCTTTTCCTGCACGAAATCGGCCTGCACGGAGTGCAGCCGGACCGGGATCTGCTGGGTCGGCTCTCCGGCCAGGGCCCGGATGGGCACCAGCAGGGTCAGCACGATAAGGAGCAGATGTTTCACTAGAACATCCCGCCGTTGACCGATATCACCTGGCCGGTAACATAGGAGGCGGCATCCGAACAGAGAAAGGCCACCACCTTGGCCACCTCATCGGGTCGGCCGATACGGGCCATGGGAATCATGGCCTTGATGTGCTCCTTGGGGGCGTTCTGGATCATGTCGGTATCGATCAGGCCCGGCGCCACCACGTTGACCCGGATACCCAGGCGGGCGACCTCGGCGGCAACGGACCTGCTGGCAGCATTCAAGCCTGCCTTGGCTGCCGAATAATTGGCCTGTCCCCGATTGGCCATGAGCGAGCTGGCAGAGGAAATGGAGACAATGGCCCCGCTGCGCCTGCGCACCATCCATTCCAGCACCGGCCTGGTCATATGGTAAAAGCCGTGCAAACTGGTTTCAATGACCGACTGCCAGTTTTCCGGCGGCATCATCATGAAAAGACCATCGGCGATAATGCCGGCATTATTGACCAGGACGTCGATGCTCCCCAGTCTGTTGCCAATATCGGCCACGGCATCTGCCGTAGCCTGCCCGTCTCTGACATCAAACAGGTAAATTTCGCCCCGCCCTCCCTCGTTTTCCACCATGGCCAGGGTCTGCTCCGCGCTCTGTTTGTCCCGCAGGTAATTGATGACGGTATAGCAACCGGACCTGGCCAGTTCCACGCAGATGGCCCGGCCGATCCCCCTGCTCCCGCCGGTGATTATGGCTGTTTTACGTTCGTTTTCCGCTGTCATGAATGTTGAATTGTTTCTTATTTGTTTATTCCACCACAGAGCACACGAAAATCACCGAGTAATACTTTTTTGCACTCTGTGGTTAATTTTTAGTTTTACCGAGTACGTCATTATTGGTCGACTTGAAAAACCTGCAATATGACCTTGCCGATTACCTGATCATTCAGGCGGAGTTCACAGGACACTTCCCTCAGGTTTTCAAAACTATAGGTATTTTCCGCCGTGCCGGTGACAGAGGCGCCGAAGGGCAGGAAATCGATGAAGAATTCCGCCTTTTTTATTGCCACCAGCCAGCCCATCTTATTCGAATCCAGTCCCTTGGTCCGTATCCTCTCCCAGCCGTTGCAGACACCGGCGGTCTGTGCGGCCAGTTCCACCATTATTAAGGGGTGTACTCCCTGATCGTCGGCCATGGGCCAAGATTTATCGACCAGAAAGAGTGCGCGGGCCATCCGGCTGTCAACTTCAAGAACCTCTCGGACCAACAACATACCGTCGCGATGGGGGAGCAGGTCTTCCAAAATAAGATCGGATAGTGTCATTGTGCCCATAATAATAAAGATGGCTTTATGGAGCTGCC
Source organism: Pseudomonadota bacterium (assembly GCA_018897105.1). Classification (GTDB taxonomy): domain Bacteria; phylum Desulfobacterota; class Desulfobulbia; order Desulfobulbales; family SURF-16; genus SURF-16. The sequence continues at coordinate 47,171 of JAHILF010000083.1, read as the reverse complement.
CAAAGTACGGCTCCTTGCTTTTCAGCAAATATCCAATGCTCCCTTACTGTCACTCCACTCTGCGGCCTACCCGCTGTGAGCTTACCAAATAGCGAAAAAAATTAATTCGCATAATATTCGAATTACGTTATATTCGCATTAATTATATGGATATTGACCAATTTTGTAATAAGTCTTTTTCCCACTACGGCACATACGGAGACCACAAAAAAACACTTTTTCTTTAGTATATCTCTCTTCGTGCACTCAGTGGTTATTTCTCACTTTTTTACAAAGCCGTCAAGATTCGGGACCCGACACAATTTACCATTCGTGTCTTTTGCAATAATCCAACCTCATTTCAGGTTCAACACTAAAGCAAACTATGAGTACACTTATAGAAGAACTCAAGGTCAAGATTATTGACATTTTGAATCTTCAAGACGTAAGTCCTGAAAATTTTGATGAAAATGCCCAACTGGTCGGGGGACCGCTCGGCATCGATTCCATCGATGTTTTGGAAATGGTTGTTATGGTCGAAAAAGACTATGGAGTCATCATCAACAGCCAGGAAGTGGGGGAAAAAGTATTTTACTCCCTCACGTCCCTTGCCGGATACATCGAGAAAGGAAAATCCGGTTCAGCATCTTGAGCCGCAAACGGGTGTATATTGCCGGCGTCGGAATTATCAGTCCGCTTGGCAGCGGGCCCGCTGCAACGCAAGAGGCGCTTCGCGCCAACCGTTCGGCAATAAGGCCATTGGATCTGTTTACCGTCGGGCACGGCAAGCCCTTACCGGTGGGGCAGGTTGACGGACTTAACGAGCCGTCACCTCTGCCGAGAACGCATCAATTGGCCTATATTGCCGCCATGCAGGCCATGTCGGTATGTGACCGCCCGCCAGATGCGATCATCCTCGGCACCACCACCGGCGGCATCCTGACCACCGAACAACTGCTCAGGGAGAAGGTGACCGACAAGGAGTCGTACCGCTATCACGGCTTAGCCAGTGTTGCCGAGTATATCGCCGGTGAGTTCGGCTGCAAGGGCCCGGCCCTCGTTGTCTCCACCGCCTGTTCCTCCGGTGCCGTTGCCATTGCCCTGGCACGCCAAATGCTGCTCTGCGGCAAGGCGGCAACGGTGCTGGTCGGCGGGGTGGACTGCCTCTGCCGTTTGACCTATTTCGGTTTCCATTCCCTGCAGCTGGTGGACCAACAGGGCTGCCGGCCGCTTGACCGGGATCGTCATGGCATGGCAGTTGCCGAAGGCGCAGCCATGCTGCTGCTCACCACCCAAAAACCGGCCCGGCCCCTGGCCGAGCTCCTTGGCGCCGGGCTTTCCTGCGACGCCTATCATCCGGCCGCACCCCATCCTGAAGGCCGCGGTGCGCTCATGGCAATGCAGGCAGCGCTTGCCGATGCCGGCCTTAACCCTGCCGATATCGACTACATCAATCTTCACGGCACCGGAACACCGGAAAACGATCTGGCCGAAGCAAAAGCCGTCAACACACTTTTTGCGGCTCCTCCTCCGCTCTCCTCCATCAAAGGAGCAACGGGCCATAGCCTGGCCGCCTCAGGGGCCATTGAAGCAGTGGTGTCAACCATCGCCGTCTCCGCGGACATCCTGCCGGCCAACACCGGCTGCCGACATCCGGATCCCATCCTTGGTCTGCTGCCCCTGGCAGGTCCGATCAGCCAGCGCATCACCGCGGTCCTCAGCAATTCATTCGGTTTTGGCGGCAACAACGGCTCTCTAGCGATCACCAGACCGGACAGCTTTTCCCCAGCGGCCTCCCCGAGCCAATTCCTGACAGGACTGGCCATTCACGGCTGCTCCTGCTTTACCGGGGCCGGGGACACCGCAGCCACAATGGCCTTGCTCGCCCAGGGTGCCCCTGTGTCCGGGCTGGCAGACCTTGAGACGATTGCCAGAAATCTGCCGCCACGCCTGATCCGTCGCCTGAAGCGACTTTCCCGGATGACCCTGTCACTTGCTGCTGGAGCCGTGGCGAACTCCGGGCTGGATGACAAGCCGGCCTCCGTTTTTATGGGCACCGGCTGGGGCGCTCTCTCGGAAACCTATGATTTCCTGACCGCTCTTGCCGATTCCGGCGATCAGTTTGCCAGCCCCACCGACTTTGTCGGCTCGGTTCATAACGGGCCAGCCGGCCAAGTGGCCATCATGTTCGGGGCGACCGGTGCCAATATTACCTCCAGCGGCGGTGATTTTTCCTTTGAACAAGCGCTGTTGGCTGCAGATCTTCTGCTGGCGGATACGGGGGGAAAAGCCCTTGTTCTTGGTGCGGATGAGGGGCACCATGTTCTGGCCCCTCTTTTCGATCCCTCTATTGCCCCGCACGCAGCTCTGGCCGACGGCGGCGGCGCCTTTTTCCTGAGCAGAAAAAGAGAGGGTGCTGCATGCCTTGCCCATCTTCCTTTTTATCAGAGCAGGACAACAGAGGGGTGCATCGATTTGCTTTTGGAAAGTCTGGGTGGGGCGCCGACCTTGAAAGACAGATATGCGCTCCTGCTAGCCGGTATCCCCGCTGCAGCGAGGGAAGAAGGCGAACGGCAACTGGCCGGCTTTTTAAAAAAATCCGGTCTGGAAGTACCGGTTGTCCGCTATCGGGAATTTACCGGAGAGTTTGCATCCGCTTCGGCTGTGGCCGCGGTAATGGCTGTTTCCTATCTGATCAAGGGTAAGGTGCCCGGTAAACTTGTAGCTGGAGAGGATATTACATTAACTGGTAATACAGGTAGCATTCTGGTGCTCGGCCTGGGGTGTTCTCTCTCTGCCATGGTATTTTCCCGTCCATGACTATTCTGCTGATCTCGTCCACCACCTTACCTCATTTCAGCAGCTCAATTTAGGTGGACGCAAACGACTACTTGTGGTATGCATCATGTGGTATTCACTAATTGAAATAACTACGGGAAAAGATGAGATGGTCGCCAGGGTGACAACCGATAGCAACTCTCCTTGGTTTTCCGGCCATTTCCCGAATAACCCGATCCTGCCGGGTATTGCCCAGCTCAAGATGGTTGCAGATCTTATAGCTTTTTCGAGGGAAAAAGAAGTCCTGCATATGACTGGATTGAGCCGGATCAAGTTCAAAAAAATTGTCAGGCCCGGCGACCCGCTTGAGATTCATGCAGCACGCGGCATGATGGAGGATCAGTATGCATTCCGTATTTCAAGCAATGACAAGGATATCTGTTCCGGCATGATATTTTTTACCCCCAAAATATGACGAATTCATAACAAGCCCGTATCAATCACAACGATCATAGACAAATTTTTATAAATTATATTAATGTTATTTCTACAAACCCCGCGAACTTTGCGGCGCGCCCGTAGTTATTGACCAATCTTCAAAAGATATGAAGTATCGAATTTAAGAACAACGACATGAATAAAACCACCACCCGCGTAGCTGAAATCATCATCAACGAACTCAAGCTTGAAGATGTCACCCCCCAGACCTTTGACGCAGACCTGGACCTGGTGGACGAGGTGGGCATTGATTCCATGGATCTGGCCACCATTGCCTTGGTTCTCCGCGATGAGTACGGCATCCGCATCGACGAAGATGATTACCCCAAGTTGACCACCGTGCGCATCATTGCAGAGTACATCGACAACAAGCTTACCAGCGGCGAATAAAGTGAACGCCCCGTCCCAGGAATATAAATTCTCCGAGATCACTGCCCACCCCCTCATCCGGGATAAATGGGAAAAGGTGCGGCGCTACTTCTTTCTCCGTGAATCCACCTATGATATGACCAACCGGTGCAATATCCGCTGTGAAGGGTGTTATTATTTTACCGGTGAAAAACAGTTTGCCACGGAAAACAACGACAGGGACGACTGGCGGCAGCTCCTGGAAGCAGAAAAGAAACGGGGCATCACCTTTGTCGTGCTTGCCGGGGCCGAACCGTCCCTGGTGCCGCAGCTGTGCGAGGTCTGTTACCGGGCGATTCCCCTTGGCGCCATTGCCACCAACGGCCTGAAACCAATCCCCCGGGAGATCGACTACCGCATCCATATCTCGGTCTGGGGCAATGACCGGACCAGTCTGGCCATCAGAAAGGCCCCGGACATGCTGACCAGACAGGTGACAAACTATCAGGGTGATCCCCGGGCTGTTTTTGTGTACACATTCAACCCGGACAACATCGATGAGGCGCGGGAAGTAACGGAAAAACTGGCAGCAGGCGGCCTGCAGATCACCTTCAACATGTTTTCAGCCCCGGTCGGCTATCAGGGTCCTCTCCGGCATACGCCGGAAAGCCTTGACAGAACAAAACAGGTCATGACCGAACTGCTGGCCGAATTTCCGGAAACAGTGCTCTTTTCCCCCTATAATATTGTCGCCCACACCCGGCAGCAGGGGCTGCATGAGCTTTTCTCCTGTTCCTATCCCCGCATGAACCCTTCGACGGCCATCGGTCTTGGCAGGTCCTTCCGCCAATACCGCACTGACCTGCAATGGAATCGCGATGCGGCCTGCTGCGTACCGGATACCGACTGCAGCGATTGCCGCCATTATGCTGCGGGCAGCGCCATTGTCACGGCCAGGATGTACCGTCACGCCACTGATCCGGTAACTTTCTCGGCCTGGCTGGACTATGTTGACACCTATCTGGCCGTCTGGGTCAGAGGATATGAAAAGGGCCCCAATCTCTGTGAGGTGCCGGTTGTCCCGCCTCCAAACAATTCTTAACCTCTTAAGATTATGATAACCGTCAGTTCCCTGCTTGATGACCACTGGTATAAGCGCTACAAGGAAATATCCAGACTCAACATCCGCAGTTCCATATATGATGTCACCGACCACTGCAACCTGCGCTGCAAGGGCTGCTTTTTCTTTTCCTCGGGGGAACATAAAGCGGCATCGGAGGAAAAGGACGTAAGCCTGTGGCATGCCTTTGTCGAAAAGGAGATGGCCCGCGGGGTGAACCTGGCCATTCTCATCGGCGGTGAACCCACGCTCTGCCTGGACAGGATCGAGGCCTTTTACAAACGACTTCCCACCTTCTGTGCCACCAACGGACTGATCAAGGTACCCAGGGACCGGTTTCCCGACATGATGGTCGGCATCTCTCTGTGGGGTGATGCCGCGGATGAAAAAATCCTGCGTGGCAAAGACACCTTCCAGATCTCCAGCGCCAACTACGAGGGGGATGCGCACGCCTATTATCTGTACACCATAACCCCCAAGCAGCTTGGCAAGATCGAAAAAATCATCGAAAAAATCACTGATGTCGGGCTGAAGGTCCATATGCAGCTGCTGTCCAATGACGAGGGAGTGGATGGCTTTTCCTGGAAACCCGAGGAACTTGTCGACGTACGGGCGGAAATGGACAGCATGCTGGACAGGTACCCGCGCACGGTGATTTCCTCAAAATATTACCACAAGATCATCACCACCGGTGAAATGCTGGGCCGGCGGTTCGGCTGGATGGAATGCCCCTCGGTCACCGCCCCTCTGGACAAGAGAACCCCCCGCCCCAAACGGCTAACCAACTTTATCCGCTGGGCCTCGGATCTGCACACCATGCACCGCTGCTGTACCTCGGAAACCCGGGACTGCTCCACCTGTAAGGATGGCGCGGCCCACATGAGCTGGGTCATGGTCAACAAGCGTTCCCACATCAAGACCGCCGAGGATCTGCAGAACTGGATAGAGGTTTACGAAATGTTTGCCAAACTCTATCAGTTCATCCCGTGGTAAAGCGGACGGCCGAGTAACTGCGGATGAGTTTGAAAGACGCGGTCATCATCGGTTATGATGCCATCTCCTCGCTGGGCTATGATCTCGAGAGCCAGTGGCAACAGGCACTTGCCGGTAAAAGCGGCATCGGGCCACTCGACCGTTTTCCCCTTACCCATGATTTTCCGGTCCGGATTGCCGGTCAGGTTCCTGCCATCGTCGATACAGGGTATTCCTTTCTTTCCGCCCGTCACCTGGCGGCGTGGAGTTCGCCGGTCTACAGGTATTCCATGCTCTCTGTGGCCAGGGCGCTGGCGCGCAGCCGGCTGGAGATAACCCCTGACATCTCGCCCCGGGTGGCGGTGACCTACAGCTCAGCCATCGGGGGCCTGGATGCGGTGCTGGCGGCCGACAGGAGATTGCAGGCCGAGAACCGGCTGCCCCACCCTTATGCCAATCCGAACTCCTGCATCAACATGATCGGCGGCAAAATCGCCATCCAGACCGGGGCCAGGGGACCGATCACCGCCACCATCTCCGCCTGCGCCACCGGTCTGACCTCGATGCTGATCGGCGCCATGTTTCTCGCGCAGAACAGGGCGGACGTGGCCATCTGCGGGGCGGTGGACTTTCCCCTGGTGGAACCGATTGTGGCCGGTTTTTATACCATGAACGGCGTGTATATTCCCAGGGAGGGCAGGGAAAACGATCTTCCGCAAACGGCCAGTCGGCCATTTTCGGCTGACCGACGCGGCTTTGTTATCTCCGAGGGGGCGGGCGCCGTGATTCTGGCCACCAGGGAATTTGCCGATGCCCATGGACTTCGCCATACCTGCGAGCTGGCCGGCTGGGGCATGACCGCTGATGCGCATCATTTTGTCGCCCCCTATTTTGATACCGTCAAACAGTGTATGCTGGATGCCCTGGCTGATGCCGCCCTCGAACCGACTGATATTGATGCCGTTAACGCCCATGCCGCCGCAACCAGGGTGGGCGACAAGGTGGAATATGATGCCCTGCGGGCCGTCTTCCCCGCCGGGCTGCCTCCGGTCTGCGCCAACAAGTCGCTGATCGGTCACGCCATGGGCGCCTCCAGCGTGCTGGAAACGATTTTTGCCCTGCAGGGAATGCAGGAGGACATAGTGCCGCCCACCATCAATTACACCCCTGACCCGGAAATCGAGATCGATTGCGTGGCTGAAGGCAAACGGCGACTCCCCCAGGAGTTTGTTCTGAAAAACGCCTTTGGTTTCGGCGGCTGCAACAGCTGCGCGGTGTTCAGGAAAACCGGCTGAAGCATACAGTTATGAAAGCACCGTTAAACAGAAAAGTCCTTGTCGTGGGTTATGGGGCGGCAACGGCCCTGGGCAATACCTTTGCGGCCACCTGGGAGGCCGCCGTGGCCGGCCGGGCCGGCTTTCGCAGGATAACCAGGTGCGAGGTCGCCACCCGCAGCAACGTGGTAGGCGAAATCCCGGACTGGGATCCTGCCGGCCTGGACTTTGTGACCCGCAAAGAGGCCTCTCTCTGGGATGCCGGCTATATCTTTCTCACCATGGAGGTATGCCGGCAGGCCCTTGCCCATGCCGGACTGACGATCAACCGGGAGACCGGCCCCAAAACCGCCTGCCTGATCGGCTCGGCGCTCAATGGCACCGATGCCTATCGCATTGCCATGGATAACTATGTCAACAAGGGCCCCCTGAAGGTCAGCCCTTACCTGCTGCCCAATATGTGCGCCAATCTTCCAGCCGGCAAGGCCGGCATGCTCCTGGGCTTCACCGGCCCCATCTTTTCACCCCAAGGCGCCTGCGCCTCGGGCAACCATGCCATTGCCATCGGAGCCAGAATGATCAGGGACGGTGATTGTGATTTTGTCCTGGCCGGGGGGGTGGAGACCTGTCTGATCCCGGAAATTATCCAGGGATTTGCCAACATGCTGGCCACCATCAAGGTCGGTCCCAAGGATCGTGCCGCTGCCGATCCCAGCCAGGCATCCCGTCCCTTCAGCATTGACCGCAAGGGGTTTGTGCTGTCGGAAGGGGCCGGGGTGGTCGTGCTGGCAGCCGAAGAGGCCGCACGTTCCTGGGGGCTCCGGGCAAAGGCCGAGGTTGCCGGCATTGGCTGGAATTCCGATGCCCATCACTTTACCCGGCCCAATCCCGAGACCATTACCAGGGCCATGCGGGAGGCCATCGACGATGCGGAGATTGCTTCCCCTGATATCGGTGCGATCAATGCCCACGGCACCTCGACGCCGGCCGGTGACAGGGCCGAGGTCGATTGTCTGCGGGCGATTTTCGGCCGCCACCTGCCCGCAATTCCCGTGTCAGCCAACAAGTCCCAAATCGGCCACAGCCTCGGCGCCTCCGCCGCCATTGAGGCGGCACTTGCCATCGAGGCCATGCACAGAGGAATCGTCCTGCCCACGGTCAACCATCTGCCGGACCCGGAATTCGGCGATCTGGACGTGGTCCCCAACCAAGTTCGCCAACACCCACATGAATTTGTGCTCTCCAATTCCTTCGGTTTTGGCGGCACCAACTGCTGCATAGTTTTTCGAGGAATATGATGCGACCAAAACCTTTTATCCCCGAATTCCTGGATAAGCCCTCTTTTGTCAGAGATAAGAACAGCGGCAGGGTCTGGCATCGCTGCGAGTTACGCACCCTTTATGCGGACACCGATCGTTCCCAGGTTGTCTACCATGCCAACTATCTGAAATATTTTGAATTCGGCAGGGCCTCAGTGATGCGGGAACTCTGCTATCCCTATAAAAAAATAGAGGAAAGCGGGTACATCTATCCCATTATCCAAACAGGGCTCAACTATTACTCGCCGCTCTTTTATGACGATCTGATGTACATCCATACCCGGCCGGCCACACTGGAACTGGTCAAACTGCAGTTTGATTACCTGATTACCAGGGCCGATAACGGTGAGATCGCCTGCACCGGTTTCACCAAACATTGCGCGGTCAACGGCAAGGGTATTCCGGTTGAGATAGATACCAAGACCATTCGGCTCTGGCAGGAATTCCCCTCCTCATGACCCTCTGCACCCCGGTTGATATAGCGGTCCGGCCCTGGTTTTTTGACCATCGTTTTAATGGCATGGCCGTGTTGCCTGCGGTAGAAAGCATGGCTCTTCTGGCAGCGGAAATTCACCGCTGCCATCCTGAAATCGATACCCGGGTCATGGAACATGTCCGCTTTGCCAAATTTCTGGAGATTCCAGCTGGAAGTACCAGGGTGGCAGCCCTGATTGAACACGGGGTGAATGGTAATGGCGCCGTCTGCGCCAAACTGCTCAGCCGGGTGCGGTTCAAGGCGGGGACAAGGCTGAAGGAGCATGGCGAGATAGTCTTTCCCCCGGCCCGGTTCGGCAGCTGTCCCCTAGGCCGGGAACCTGCCCGGCACCCTGCCGCTCCCGGGACAGGAATCAGTGTGGAAAAGGTGTACAGGGAACTGGTGCCCTTCGGCCCTGCCTATCATAGCCTGCAGGAATCACTCTACCTCAGCGGGGAGCAGGCCTGGGGGAAACTGCAGGCCCCCGCCCTGCCTGCTGCGGAGCCTGGACGGGAAATGATCGGCTCTCCCTTCCCCCTGGACGGCGCCTTCCATGCCGCCTGTGTGCTTGGCCAGCGGCATGCGGACTTCGTACCCTTTCCCGTGGGATTTGCCAGACGGCTGATTACACAGCCCACCCAGGCTGGCTGCAGCTATTTCACCAAGGTGCAATTGATATCCCGAGCCCCGGACGAGCTGGTCTTTGATCTGAATATTTTTGACGACAAGGGTGGGGTTTTTGAGACCGTTACCGGGCTACGGATGCGGGACGTGAGCGGCGGCAGGATTAAACCGCCGACCTGGATAAGGATCAGAAATGAGCAATGAAACAGGAGACAGACTGACCACGGAGGAGCCCAAGATTCACTGGCAAATCCAATGGGTAATGCTGCCCCGGATACCCAGTGAAAAATGACAGGACGTCCGGCTATATTTTTCTACCGGTTCACCCAGGCCAGCAGTTTCACCATGGAGACCCGGGTGAGCCAGCGCAAAAAGATCAGGGAATAGACCGCGCCGGACAGATACATGCCGAGCAGAAAGACCAGATGCGACAGCCCGTAGACCAGGGGACAGCCCACCACGGCAAGCCAGGGCTCATCAAGCCTCACCGCCAGGAAACCGAGGACGGCAACCGCAGGCCAGCCGATGATATAGCTCAGCCCGATGGCAAAGACACCGGCCAGGACAATGGGGGTGGGCTTTTCCCTGAATGCGGATAAATCAGCCTGCTCCTCAATAGTGGAACGAACAAAGCCGATTTCAGCAATTTTTAAGATACTCTTCCTGATCACCTGGTTTATTTTAAAACAAAAAATCTGCAAAAGATGTTTATATGAAAGTCGGCCCCGGCTCGGCAATAGCCATGCCTGCGCCGGGCTTTCGTGGGTTGAAGCAGGTGGCCAATCTGGCCCAGCTATACTGGTCAGCTGGCGCCCCACACTCATTTGCACAGTATACTACACGAACCATGCGCATCAACACAAAACCGCCACAAGATAACAGCAGCGACACGAACGGCTCAGAGTCCTGGGGATTTTTTGACAAGGTGTACTGTATTTCCCTTGCTGAGCGCAGCGACCGACGAGAGCAGGCCAAACGACAGTTTGCCGCTGTGGGCCTGCTGGCGCGGCTGGAATTTGTCATTGTTGCCAAGCACCCGGAAAATAATGAAAAAGGAATTTTCGAATCTCATATGCTGTGTCTGCAAAAGGGGTTGGCGGCCGGCGGCCGGCATATCCTGATCTTTGAAGACGATGTCTTTTTCCGCAACTTTGATCCCAGCGCCCTGCAGGCAACCTTGGGCCGGCTTGCGAAAATCGACAAATGGGACGGCTTTTTCCTGGGATGCATCACCGAAGGGAGCCGTAAAACCGCAACAAAATCGCTGGTGAAAATTCGCTATCGCTGCCTGGCCCATGCCTACGCTGTCAACGTCTCCTTTGCGGGCAGGCTCATCCGGCAGCAGTGGAATGGCATCCCGTTTGACGAGCTGTTGCGCAGACAACATGCCGATTTTTTTGCCATCTATCCCATGGTTGCCTTTCAAGGGCTTTGCGGCAGCGATAATCAGACCGTGATCATCGAACTGCTGCGCAATTTTTTCGGCGGACTGCCGTTCATCCAGCGAGTAAACGAATGGTACCAGAACCACAAGACGCTTTTTCTGGCCGTGCATCTGACCACCCTTGTCGCGCTCGGTGTCTTAACATGCAAGTTATGGGAATGACACGATGCTCAACTACCGTCTGCTGATCCTCGTCGGCATCCTGATCGCCGGTTGTGCCGCCCTGGGCCTCAGCCGCCTTGCTATCGACACGGACGTGGTGCGTTCGCTGCCCAACAACGAAAAAATCATCGCCGACGGCCTGGAAATTTTCGAGCATCATCCCCTGCATGACCAGGTGGCGGTGGACATCAAGATTGACCGGGATGATCCGGATATCCTGGTGGAGTGCGGCACCCTGCTTGAACAGAAGATGAAAGACAGCAGACTCTTTGCCCAGGTCGGTACCGGTTCCATGAGTGCTCTTATTCCGCAGCTGGCCTTTCATGTGGCCCGCAACCTGCCGCTGCTGTTCTCCGCTGAAGAACTCCGGGAGATTGCCCCGCTCCTTGACAGTGAACGGATCAATGAACGGATCCGTAAGCTCCGTGAGGATCTGGGGGGCCTGGAGGGAGTGGGTCAGGCCGACTTCATCAGCATCGATCCCCTGGGTCTGAAAGATGCGATCCTGGCGAAAATGGCCTTGATGGCCCCCTCCCTGAATTCCAGGTTTTACCGGGGCAGCCTGCTCTCAGCCGACGGCCGCCACCTTCTGGTCACGGCCAGGCCACGTGCCGCTGGTACCGACACGGCTTCAGCCCAAAGCATCTCCGCGCTGTTTGCCAAGGCAGCGCAGGAACTCGCCGAGCAGTATGAAGCAAAGGGTGTGAAGGTGACCCTTACCCCTGTGGGTGCTTACCGTGCGGCGCTTGACAATGAGCGCATCATCCGCCATGATGTGGGAATTGCCCTGCTGCTGGCCACCGCGGGTATTGCCCTGCTGCTGCTCCTCGCCTTTTCCAGGCCCCTGATCGGTCTACTTTCCCTGGTGCCGGCCATCGCCGGCACAGCCGTGGCGCTGCTGGTCTTTTCGCTGTTCTTTCCTGCCATCTCGATCATGGTGCTCGGCTTTGGCGGGGCCATCATCTCAATCAGCGTGGATTACGGCATCGCCTATCTGCTGTTTCTTGACAGCCCGCAGGAAACAAAGGGTGAAGAGGCATCCCATGAGGTGAAGGCGGTCGGCATCATGGCGGTGGTGACCACGGTTGTCGCCTTTTTGATTCTGAGCTGCAGCGGGTTTCCGATCTTTACCCAATTGGGCGTATTCACGGCCATGGGTCTCCTGTTTTCCTTTCTCTTTGTCCACACGATTTTCCCGAAGATACTTCCGGCCATGCCGGCGGGCCGTCACCGCGACCTGCCCCTGCAGAAACTGGTCAATATCCTGTACAGCTCCGGCAAACCCGGCGCCGTTTCCGCAGTCATGCTGGCCCTTACCCTGTTATTTTTCGCCAAGCCGCAGTTTCATATCAGCCTGGACAGCATGAACACGGTCAGCCGGGAAACCGAGGCAGCCGACGCCCTGTTTACCGACGTCTGGGGCAAAATAGGCGATCGCATCTTTCTGATGAACACGGCTGACAGCATTGCCGCAATCCAGCAGGCCAATGATCTCACCTTGAGCCGCATTGAAGAGGATATGCAGAAAGAAAACCTGAGCGCAGCCTTTGTTCCGTCAATGATCTTCCCCGGCAGGGAAAGGGCGGCAAGCAATCTGGCGGCCTGGCGCAGCTTCTGGAACAGAGAGCGGGTGGCGCAGGTGGAAAAGGCGCTCAACACCGCGGGAGGCGCAGCCGGTTTCACCCCTGACGCCTTTGTCCCCTTTTACTCACTTTTTGATCCGGGATTGACGGCGCAGCCCCTGCAAATTCTCGACGAGTATTACAATCTGCTGGGCATTTCAAAAAACAGCCCTGCAGCAGGACTGATTCAGTTCATCACGGTGGTGCCGGGAAAAAATTACGATAGTGCGCGCTTTCTGGCCCGCTACGGCGGCGAGAACAGGATATTTGATGCCACCTTTTTCACCAAGCGGCTGGCCGGCATCCTCTTTTCAACCTTTACCACCATGCTGGTGATCATTGCGGTCAGCGTGGCCCTGCTGATCTTTCTGGTCTCGCTGAGTCTGCCGGTGACCCTTCTTACCCTGCTGCCCGCCCTCTTCTCCTATGTCTGCACCCTGGGGACCATGCGACTCATCCATCATCCACTGGATATCCCCTCCCTCATGTTATCCATCGTCATCCTCGGCATGGGCATCGATTATGCCATTTTCTGCGTGCGCGCCCACCAGCGCTACCGTGATATTGCCCATCCCTCGTATGTCCGTGCGCGCAGTTCGGTCTTTTTATCCGGCACCTCCACCCTGATCGGCTTCGGCGTCCTCGGCTTTGCCGACCACAGCCTGCTGCGGAGCATCGGCATCACATCCTCTCTCGGGATTGCCTACTCCCTGCTCGGCACCTTCCTTTTACTGCCCCCACTGCTGAATTTCTACTTTGCTGAAAATGATAGAAAGGGCGAAAGCGAGCCCCGGGATATCGCCCGCCGGGTCCGCCGCCGTTACCGGACGGTTGAGGCCTACCCCAGGATGTTCGCCCGCGGCAAACTGCGCTTTGATCCCATGTTTGCTGATCTGCCGAGAATGCTGGCCGCAAGAAAAGAGGTGAAAACCATTGTGGACATCGGTTGCGGCTACGGCATTCCCGCCTGCTGGTGCCTGGAATACTACCAGGACGCGCTTGTAACTGCCATCGAGCCTGATCTGGAGCGGGTCAGAATTGCCCGCCTTGCCCTGGGCAGGCGGGGCACCGTCACCCGGGGCTGGGCACCGGACCTGCCGCCGCTGCCGGATGGTCCGGCGGACATGGTTTTACTGCTGGATATGCTTCATTATGTGGATGACGAGACGGCAGCCGCTCTTTTTGCTAAGAGTTTCCAGATGCTTGCTCCCGGGGGAATTCTGGTGACGAGATTTACCCTCCGCCCGGCCGGCAGACGGTCATTATCCTGGTGGCTGGAGAATGTCAGAATAAAAGCAGCAGGCCAGCAAGCCTGGTACCGGTCCGCTGAGAGGCTGTCCGAACTCCTGAAAAAAGCTGGTTTTGTGCTCACCATCAATGAGATTTCTGCTACCAATCCGGAGTTGGCATGGATAGTCGGGCGGGCTGACAAAAGATAGCTGATGCGGAACAAGCACTTGAAAATATTCGTTTCTCCGGCTGAGATAACCGGCAGTACCGCCCTGCTGCTTGCTGTTCTGCTTGGCTGGTTCCAGCCGATCCTGGCTGCCATTCCCCTGTCTTTTTTTCTGCTGATCTGCTGCAGCGCCCCCTTTTTTCCCGGATTCGCTTTTTACCTGCCCATCATCAGCCATGGCCGGCCACAAACAACCGGCATAGCTCTCACCTTTGACGACGGTCCCTCGCCCTCATCCACGCTGGTCCTGCTTGATCTGCTGAGCCGCCACCATCTGCCCGCCACCTTTTTCCTGGTGGGCGAAAAGGCGGCACAGCATCCGGAGTTGATTACGGCCATTCTGGCGGGGGGCCACAGCATCGGCAACCATTCCTGGAGGCACGACTATTACCTCATGCTGCGATCAGCAAAGGTGCTGAGGGAAGATATCCGCCAGACCCAGGAAATATTGAAAAAATCGGGGGTAACACCGTTTGTCTTCCGTCCTCCGGTGGGAGTTACCGGACCTCGCCTTGGCAAGGCCCTGGCCAGTGAAAATCTCATAGCCGTCAATTACAGCTGTCGGGCCTTTGATCGCGGCAACCGCAACGTCCGCGATCTGGCAGGAAAAATACTCCGCCGTCTCAAACCAGGCGATATTATCATGCTTCATGACCTTCCCCCGTTGCAGAAGGAGCAAGCAGGATACTGGCAACGGGAACTAGACCGCCTTTTTTCGGCCTTGAGCGAACAAAATCGGGTCGTGCCGCTGGCAGAAATTATTCAGCGCCCGGTGGATGAGAAGAGCCGGAAGATAGAGATCCGTTAAGTGGTAGGCACCACCGTACACAGATACTCACCGACAATTTTCCCCATATCCACGGGCAGAGCGTTTTCAGAGCCTAATGCCCAGGTGGAAGCAAAGGCGTTGTTGTGGGTAGCGAGAACCTTCTCCAGGATGACTTTTTTGCTCGCGGCATCAGTCAGCTTGAGATAAACATCCATATAAGACGCCCCGGCCATGGCCCCTGCCCAGATTCTGGCCCCGCTGCTGACAATTCGCATATCGATAACCCTGATATCGGCAATCAGGGTTTTACCGTTGTAGTGCAGGCCGTTCGCATCGTTCTCGGCAACATGTTTATACATCTTTTTGTCCTTCAGATGCGAGATGATGCTGCCCAGAAATTGGCTTGCTGTATCGGGATAATCCGTGGTGAACTGGGAACTCATCTGAATCGGATTCAAAATGATATTCTCATAACCGGAGGCGACCTTCGGTTCGTTCCGTACGGTTTCAATGGAAACCCCTTCGATACGGCTGACTCCCGCATACTCCTGCTGCTCAGGTGACGATGCCTGCTGCTGCTTTCCGGCACAGGAACAGAGTACCATGCTCAGGATCAATACCACGATTACTCGACATACCCTCATTACTGTCTCCTCTCTGTTATGATTCCAAATCACATTAAACAACCGTCAATAATACCCAGCCAACGGAAAACCGGCCGCTTTCAGGTATAACCCCCAGTATTCGCTCCCCCTTTTGCAGCCGGCCGGAAGAAAACAGCTCTTCCAGCATGATGTAGAAGGAGGCCGAGCCCGTATTTCCCCGGGTGGCCAGGTTGGTAAACCAGCGCTCCTCGGGGATGGAAAAGCCGATTTCCCGCAGCTGCAGCAACAGCGGCTCTCTGAAGTAGCCGGAGGAATAGTGCGGCAGGAACCAGTCGACATCACCGGCTGTCAGCCCATGTTTTGCCGCGACCATTGGCAGGCTTTGCCCGACCAGGGTGCGGATCACCTCCCGGTTGAGCAGCCTGGCATCCTGTTTGACGGTAAAGACCCCGTTTGCCGGGGCAATCCCTTCCATGGCACATTCCCGCCAGCCCTTGAGGCTCCCGTCTTTTTGTTTCACCGCGCCGGCATACATGCAGGCCTCCAGCCGATGGGCATGGGACATCAGCTCTATCCAGTCGATCCGCAGGGAGGGCCTGTCTGCCGGGGGTTCTCTTTCCAGCAACACCGCCCCGGCCCCGTCGGAAAGCATCCAGCGCAGAAATTCCGCCTCAAACGAAAAGGCCGGCTGACGGGAGGAATTTTCGGCTTGATCGGCTCCTTGCTGCATGGTCTGAAAAAATGATGTTTTCATAAAGCTTGAAGCCAACTCGGACCCGGTTGCCACCGCCCGGCCGGCCAGACCCGCCGCCACGGACATGGCTGCGTATTTCATTGCCGTTATGCCGGAAAGACAGATGCCGGCGGTGGTGACAACCTCGCAGGGGCCAAACCCCAGTTCACCGTGCACCATGACCCCATGGCCAGGCATGAGCTGATCGGGAGAGGAGGTGCCGCAGCACAGACATTCGATGGCTGCACCAGGGTGATGAGCCCCGCCGATCAGCAGGCGTACCGCCTCTGCCGTCAATTGCGCATTGGTATGCGTGGTGGCGCCTGTTTGCGGATCAACGGCATAGTGTCTGGTCTTGATGCCGTTGTTGGCCAGAATAATCTGCCTGGTCCTGGCCGAAATCTTGTTCACCTTGCCAAGGTAGGTTTCCAGTTCCTCATTTTCCACGGGTTTACCCGGCAGAAACGCCGAAACAGCGGTGATAAAGGCCCTCATTGCCTACAACCGTACATTTTGATGACTGTCGGCAAGAAGCCTGGCATAGAGCGTATAAAATCGTTTTTCGTCGAGCTTGGTTGGGGTGACTGCATTGGTTAATGTGTAATAATCAAGGTTATGGTTAATAATCCTGGGCTGATGGCTGGTGTACAGCGAGGTGCCCGGCAGCGGGGTCATGACGGTGATCATCGGCAAATCGATTCGATGTGCACCGAAATAGCTGCGCAAACGGTCAAAGTCGTCTTCATCATACTCCGGCGAGATGATAAAATCACCGACAATGGTGATGCCGATATCATTGAGAATGGCAATCGCCTCCGTATTCACGCCTGCCTTGTTGGCCTTGTTCATGGCCGCCAGACTGGCATCGTCAATCTCTTCAAAGCCGATAATCAACGCCCGCAGCCCCGCCTTTTTCCATTCCCGCAGCATTTCCGGGTGGCGGACAACTGTATCGGAGCGGATATCGGCCAGGTACTGCTTTTTCAATCCCGATTCCAGCAGGGCGCGGCCCAGTGCTGCTGCCCGTTTGACATCGCCGAAGGTATTGGCGTCCACCAGCCTGATAACCGGAACCTCACCCAGCAGGCCGATATCCCTGATGACCTCGTCAATGGATTTTGCCAGGTAGCTGCCCCCTGTCTGCCCCTTGATGGAACAAAATGAGCAGCTGTACGGGCAACCATAGGCAGAGGCCACAAAACCCATGCTGATGCCAAGTTTTTCAAGAACATAGTGTGAACGGTAGCGGTTTACCAGCCCATAAGCGGGAGGACGTTCCATGACCAGATCATCAACACTGTTACGCACCCGCGGCCCATGGTTGAGTTGTCCACCGGGGTTTGTCCGGATGACGCCTGACAGGGAGGGATCTTTACCATTATCACGCTCAAGGGCGGTGACAAGATCAGCAAAGATTTTTTTCCCAAGGCCAACCACAATATAATCAACTGCGGCATGATTGAAAAACGCTGGATCATTGCTGGCATGAATACCGCCCACTACAACCGTTGCCCGGCAGTTCTCCTTGATGGTGCCCGCCAGCTGCAGCATGGTATTGGCCTCACAGGTCACCCCGGTGAGTCCTACCACCTCCGGTTGCATGTCGAGCAGCGCCTGATGCAGGCCATCCGGCTCCGCTTTCAGGTCCAGGATACGGACATGGTGTTCAAGCAGATTGCCGGCCAGTTCTTCCAGGGCAAGGGGTTCGCCGCGAAAAATCTGCTTCAGTGAGGTGATCCCGTAACGTTCTTCCGGGATACTCCGCCCGCAATTCGGGGGGTTGATAAGAAGGATATTCATTAATTTTGTTTCAAGGAGCCACAACCCGGCCGCTTATACTTGTTGACACAATTAACCAACCTAAGCAAAAGGGCCAACGGTCAGGCAATCTTCCAATAAATCATTTATATCTTTTGCAAGCTTCTCAGCTTCAGTACGGTCATAGCGGACGGCACGTTCGGCATATCGGTGGCAGTAGCGGCAATCCCCGCAGTACATTTCCGCACAGCGAATTTTCTGAAAACCACTCAGGAAATCCGTTAATTCGGCATTATCGATAGAGATCTCCATGGTCAAAAGCCGACGCCGCAGTTTCAGCATGCGGAGCATAAGCTGCCGCTCCTCTTTGCCGTAATACCGCATACGTTCACGCACCTGATCGTCTATATCACTATGGAAGCCGACCGGATCACCGAGCATCTCCAAGGAGAGGATGTCCAGCAGATTTCCGTCATACCGTTGGTCAGCGTATGCCTTGACGGCGCGCAAAAGCCATGACGTGGATCGTGAACGATCTATGATCTTAAATTCATCAAAGCCCATGGCTTCATACACATGGAGATCTTCCGGACGAATCCAGCGGCTCATCAGAAAAAGTTCCGGATGAAGTAAACGCCGACGCGTACATTGCCAAAGGTAGAAATCGAGAAAAAAACCGACCTGCCGGGTGTTTTGTGCCGACTGCGAGGCATGTCCCACGCTGCATGCATGTTCCGCAAGGTAGGAACAGTTATAGATGCATGAGACGTTGACAAACAGTTGCATGCCGCAGGAGAGTCCGGAACGGATTTTGGCCAGCATTTTAAAATCACGATTGAACTCACTGTAGGGGATGATCAGCGGATCAACACCGAGAGATTCCTGGTACTTCAGTCGTGAAAGATTAGTGGGCCAGCTGAGTACGCTGCCGCGAATTGCCAGGTGTGGGAAATGATGGCGCACCAGTGATATTACGGCCAGATTAGCTATTGATACGCTGTCGACGCCTATATCAACCAACTGCCCGATAAACTCGAGTATTTGTTTCTTGCCTTCCCGTGTTTGCTCAAGGTTGCCGAGGCAGGGAGCATTAATGAGGTAGCAGAATGACAGATCACGTTCATGCGCTGCACGAATGTAAGCTACAGCAGAGTCCCAGTCCACCAAGGGTACGACCATGCCGGCCCTGCCTCCTCCCACTACATCAAAGGGCAACTTGGCATAGATCGAAGTTGCCTCCGGGATCTCTGCAAGGCCTTCCAGCAACTCAATGTCCCAATTTGCAGCAACGCTCAGTTTCATTTACTTTTTTTAGGAAGGTTGGTAGTAATTGTTTTCAACCTCATAAAGATACGGGTGCGGTCCATTGGCTAACATTTGCCACGCAACCTTCTCTGTTTCAGTTCAGATATCCGTAGGCAGAAAATTGGAAAGGCGACGACTTGGTTAAGGTGAGATTTTCAGCCAAATTTGCTTCCTCTAATTGAGCGGTTATCTCATCCAGGGTATATGCGGCATGGAGTGAGAGCAGCATGTCCTGGCGTAGCAAGGGAGGTGCGTCCGGAATGTATTTTTCTACTAAAAATTCGGCTGATTCTTTGCTTGCCGGTCGTAGAAGATCAATAATCAGAACCGCCGCATGAGGCAGACAATACTTATGGATGCCATTCCACAAAACCAGGGGATCAGCAAGGTGGTGCAAAAGGTAATTGGAAACAACGACCTCGTAACGCTCGCGTCCCAGGTGAAAATTCTCAGGCAGTATGCCATGAAAAAGGCGAACGCGCTGCTCCAGACCTTCGCGTTGCACGGCTTTCTTTCCGTATGCCAGCATATTGGGGGCGCCGTCTACGCCGTGTATCTCACAATGAGGGAAATGTCTGGCCAGCAGCAGAGGGATGGCAGCCGGACCGCAGCCCAGATCAAGAATTGCATCCCTTGGCACCAAGCCGGGGAAATACCTCTGAAAGCATTGTACGAATAGCCAATAGGCATTGTCCAGATAATGCCCTGCATAAGTGGCGACATGCTTCGGGTCATTCATTAGCTCGGGTTCCGGAATTCGCTTCATAGTAAATTTTCTGTTGCCTATTCCAGCAGCCTTAGCACTCTCCCACTCCCATCCCACCTTGGCAAAGTTGCATCTATCTATCAGGGCGTTGTTTCTCAGGAAAGATGACAAGCAAGACCAAGGAAAAATCCACCTCATCTCGCTGTAACAAAATGAACGAATCTCTTCCGACTTTTGCCTATAAAGGCTGTTTTTTAAGGAATCTTGATGAGATTGTCAACTTTATTATTTCCAAAAGGGCGTTGGCAAAAAGCTGAACTGCGGCAATATGCGATTTTCCTTACTGTGCCTTCACAATTTTTGAGCTGCCAATTAATACCATTAACTTAAGAAAGTCTCAGAGGGTACTAATTTTTTTTCTTCAGCCTGGAGAAAGGAGGAGCAGGTTCTCTTTTCCGGCTTTACCGGAAAGTCACTTGCACATCTGCATCCCATTGCTGTATAAGTATTCTTTCCAGCTAATTCGGCCTTTCGTTAAACTGCTCAGTGAGGGCTGCACCAGCAAGAGTACAAAGAGTGATGAATGTGAATCACGTGCAATCAGCATGCTACAATAATCTAGGCACAAGGGTTGCCTCCGGCTTTTACCTGTTGCTTCTCCTTATTGTGTTTATGGTTTTCCGGGCCGATTCCGCCGAGGCAGCGGTCTTCGATACCTCAAAAGACAACTGGGGCTTCCTGGGCGGCTATGGCCAGAGTTTCCCCGGCTGGGGGCAGACCACCCAGCGGGTTGAAACCATCGACCTGGCCCCGCGTTACAACCATGTCATCTTTGCCGACCTCGGTTCCGGCTGGTACCGCGGGTTTCATTCCATCCTGCTGGAGCTTCCCGTTCATTTGGTAATCAGTCCGGATACTTCAGCCATGGTTGGCATGAATTTTCTGGCCTGTTATACCTTTACAGCGAGTAAAGAGATGCGGCCTTACCTGTTTGGAGGAGGCGGACCGGTGTACAGCTTCGCCGACATCCCCGGCATGGGAGCGGAGTTGAATGGAAATTATCAATTCGGTATCGGGCTGGAATATAAGCGAGCAGATAACCATAATCTATTATTTGAAATCCGTTACCATCATATCTCCAATGCAGGCACTGAGGAACCCAACGAACCTCTCAACTCCTGCAAGGTGCTGATCGGTATCACCTTTTAACAACCAACTACGAAGCCCGCGGAGTTAACGAACGCAATAAAAAATATTTTTCTGTGCTCTCCGTGCGACCTGTGGTGAAAACAGAACATTAGCGAAACCGTCAAATTGAACACGACAACACCCGACCACCCTGCAGAGGATGATATTACCGATGGCCAGAAGATCGTCAGTTATTCGGTAAACAGGAGGGGAGAATATGAACTGATACCGGAATCTGTCTGGCAGCCGGTGAATGTCGTTAACCAGCAGGCCTGGCAGGAAATTGAAAAGAAAATCGACCTGTCCAGGCAAAAAGTCCTTGCCGGGCAGGTGAGCTGCCTGCACTATTACATGACCGCTAACCAGATGGACCCCGCTCTCCTGGCCCAGTACGTCGGTCAATCCCGCTGGAAAGTCCGACTGCACCTTGTTCCTTTTATTTTTAACCGGCTGTCCGCCAATACTCTGCGGATTTATGCCGAATTGTTCCGAATTTCCCTGGATGACCTGCGCACGGGCAGGCTTCGGCCTCCCATCTACAATCACCAATAGCCTGGGTACAGCCTTTTGCCGAACTTTCCTCACCATCAATCCGCCCACTGCGAAAGCGGGGTGGCCGCCAACCTGCTGAGTTATCAGGGGATCAATATCTCCGAAGCCATGGCGTTCGGCATCGGTGGAGGTCTTTTTTTCGGCTATCTGCCCTTTATCAGGATCAACGGGATGCCCCTGGTCACTTACCGGGCCGCCCCCGGACATATTCTGCGCCAAATCGCTTCAATTCCCGGAGTACGCATGCATCAGAAGAAGTTCCGCCGCCAGGATGAGGCAATGGCTGAACTGGACAGGGCGCTCGCCTCCTCCATGCCGGTGGGACTGCAGACCGGTGTTTTCTGGCTGCCCTACTTTCCCAAGGCCCTGCGTTTTCACTTCAATGCCCACAATCTGGTGGTGTACGGGAAGGTGGGGAATGAGTATCTGATCAGCGACCCGGTATTTCCCCAGCCGGTCAGGTGCCCTGCCGAGGACTTGGCCCGGGCCCGATTTGCCTCCGGCGCCCTGGCTCCCAAAGGGAAAATGTATTATTTTGACCAATTGCCCGCCAGGCTGGAACGTGGTCCGCTTATTCTCCGTGGCATTCAAACCGTCTGCCGGATGATGCTGGGCAGTCCCTTTCCGCTCATCGGCGTCAGGGGTATACGGTTTCTGGCCAAACGGCTTGGCAAATGGCCGCAACGGTTAGGCAGGGAGAGCGCCGACCTGCATCTGGGACACGTTGTCCGCATGCAGGAGGAAATCGGCACCGGCGGGGGTGGATTCCGTTTCATGTACGCCGCCTTTCTCCAGGAAAGCGCCGAGATCATGCAGGAAAGTCTGCTGCGTGATTGCTCTGCATCGCTGACCACGGCAGGGGATACCTGGCGGGAATTCGCCGCCATGGCCGCCCGCGTCTGCAAGGGACGAGCCAGGCCGGATGATACCTATAGCGCCATGGCCGGGTGCATCGACAGGTGCGCCGACCTGGAAAAAAAGGTTTTCACCGAGCTGCAGCAATGGGTCAAAGGGAGATCATGATGTCCGGCAATTCCCGCCTGCCGGCCCAGGAGCAATGCCCTGCCCTTTCCGCTGTCGCAGTATGCAAACGGTACAAAAATACCCTCCGTCCGGCCCTGGATGATTTCAGTCTTGAGGTGCGGCAGGGGGAATTTTTTGGCCTGCTGGGACCGAATGGGGCCGGAAAAACTACGGCCATCGCAATTCTCACCGGCCTGATGCCGCCTGATAGCGGCACGGTCCGGCTCATGGGCATGGGTTATCGGGAAAAGCATCACCAAATCAAACAGATTCTCGGGCTGGTCCCCCAGGATATCGGGCTGTATGATAAACTCACTGCCCGGGAAAACCTTACCTTTTTCGGAAAACTGTATGGGATCAAAGGAAAGAGACTGACCGAGAAGATCCAGCGGAATCTTGAATTTGTCAGTCTTACCGAAAATGCCGCACGTCCTGTTGCCACTTTTTCCTTTGGCATGAAGCGACGTCTGAATCTGGCGGCGGGCCTCTTGAATGATCCGCAGGTACTGGTCCTCGATGAACCGTGCGTCGGCATCGATGCCCAATCCAGACACCTGATCCATGAGCAGCTGCGGGATCTCAACCGGCGGGGAACCACCATTCTCTACACCACCCATTACATGGAAGAGGCCCAGGAGCTGTGCGGCCGGCTCTGCATCATGGATAACGGTCGGCCGGTGGCCCAAGGGTCCCCCGTGGCATTGCTGCGCAACAGCGGGATGTCCACCCTGGAAGAGCTGTTCCTGCATCTGACCGGCAAGGAGCTTCGCGACGTCTGATGGCCAGTACTGAATTATCTTTTCCCCAGGTCTCCCTGTTATGCTGAAAATAATGGCGGCAACCACCAAAGAACTGCTGCTGCTGTTGCGCGACCGGGCCGGTCTGCTCGTCCTGTTCCTGATGCCCGCCATCCTGGTGGTGGTGATTACCCTGGTGCAGGAAAATGTCATGGAACTCACCGGACAGAAGAAAACTCGAGTGGTCTTGCTCGATCTGGATCAGGGGGATCTTGGCCAATCATTGGAAAAACAGCTGGAAAAAGGCAATCTCCTGATTGAGCAATGGGATGGGAAGAAGAATGAGGCAGATATCCGGGCCGCTGTAAAGGCAGGTGATTACCAGATCGGAATTATCTTACCCAGGGACGCATCTGCCCATTTCAAGCAGGAGACGGCCCGCCTTTTCCGGCAGAACAAGGAGGAGATGACGGGACAGACCGCGGGCCCGACTTTCGTGCAAGTCTTTTTTGATCCCCTGATCATGGCGGGATTACGTTCCGGTATTAATGCGCAGCTGCAAATGGCATTAACCACCATTGCCATGCAGGCCAAACTTACGATCCTGGACAGGAGACTCAAGGAAGCGATGAGCGGTTTGCCTGTGCCGCAAGAATTCATGCCACTGCCTGGCCTCAATCTCCCTGAGCTTCTCGAACAGCCCCTTCTGTCCCTGAAAGAAATTCACGGCCCCCGGCAGGCGGCCGGCGGCGCCCCCTATAATCCGGTCCAGCAGAATGTACCGGCCTGGGCATTGTTTGGCATGTTTTTTACCGCCATACCCATTGCCGGGGCAATCATCCAGGAGCGAAACTCAGGCATCTGGACCCGCCTGCGTGCCCTGCCGGTCTCCCCGCTGGTGCTCTTTGGCGGCAAGGCAACGGCCTATATGGGCGTTTGTCTCTGCCAGTTTCTGCTCATTGCCCTTATCGGTGCCTATTTGTTTCCCTGCATCGGGCTCCCCGCCTTTACCATTTCCGCGCAACTGCCCGCGGTGCTGCTGACCGTGCTGCTTGCAAGCCTTGCGGCTTGCAGCTATGGCATCTTCCTGGGCATGGCCTGCAACTCATACGAACAGGCATCAACCGTGGGTGCCACCTCGGTGGTGACCGCTGCGGCCATCGGTGGCATCATGGTGCCGGTGTATGCCATGCCACATGCCATGCAGCGCCTCAGCATCATCTCGCCGCTCAACTGGGGACTGTCAGCCTTTCAGGACCTGTTATTGCGGGGAAATTCCCTGCCCGCCATCCTCGATGACCTTGGCAGGTTGCTGCTGTTTTTTGCACTGACTGCACTTTTCGCCTGGAAACTGGCGGGGACACGACATTCCCGCTTCTGACCGTTCACCAATCATTGACCAGCATTTAAACAGACTTTATATAGAGACAATGGATCCTTTACAGCAAGAGCTTCTCGAACTGATATGCACCACCTGCAACCTTGACGATGTGGACCTGGATAAGATTGGTCCTGATGACCCTTTGATCGGCCCGGAATCCCCCCTGGGAACCGATTCCCTGGATGCCCTGGAGATCGCCGTAACTGTTCAGAAGGAATACGGAGTCAGAATGGACTCGGAGAATACGAGCAGGGTCGTGTTACAGTCCCTGGCAACCCTTGCCGCCTATATCAGGGACAACAGCTGAGCCGGACTGTATACAGTCACTTATGGTTTGACTGTCTCGAGGGAAAACACCCGCCAGCCCTACAGGGCATGATAACTTCCTGCTTTATCGTCACGAAATTTATGTGGCAACGCCTTTCAGGAAGCCATCATGATTTGGTATTTTCCGCGCAGGCGAGAGCACCTGAAGCGTTGCGCCAGCAGGTGGGGTCCGAGGCCAGATAATCGCCGGTGAGCTGGTAGGCGGCCCCGCGGCAGCCGTAACACTCGTCGGCTTTTTCACAGCTGTGGCATTCCCCTTTGATCGTCTCCCTGTAATTTTTCAGGTTGGTGACCACCTCGCTGTGCTGCAGAATGTGGGCGAGTTTGTTGTTGCGGATATTGTCCAGCACAATGGTAACCCCGACACAGGGCATGACATCGCCGGTGGCGGTGACCACGCAGGAGACCTGGTGGCGCATACACTTATGCCCGACCAGCGGTGGCTGGGGCTCCCAGTGACTGCCGAACCGCTCCTTGTCGATCTCCGAAAGCTGCACGAACAACCTCTGCAACTCGCCGGAATCGACCATAAGCCAGCTATTCTTGCTGGCATTGGCCTGGGGGGTGATGATTTCAAAATAGGGTTCTATTTTTTCTTCCCGCAGCCACTGCCACATAGCCGGCAACTCTTTGATGTTTTGCCTGCATATCACCGTACTCATGGCCAGAAACAGATCACCGGAAGGATAACCCGCCTCCTGCAGGGCGCCCAAGGCCCGGTTGATGGTCACAAATGCCCCTTTTTTGCCGGCCAGCTGGTCCTGGATCGCCTCGTTTCTGGAATTCAATTTCAAGACAACCCGCGCCTTCTTTTCCGCCAGGATGGCGGCAAGCTTTTTATCGACTCCGGAGCCGTTGGTGAACATTTCAATCTCAAGACCCTCATTGGCGATGAAGGAAAGCATTTCAACCAGATGTGGATAGATGCTTGGTTCTCCGCCCAGGATGATAATCTTGCGTGCCCCCAGCTCCTTGGCCTGCAGAATGACATCTTTGATTTCCGCCCTGGAAAGTTCATGCTTAAATTCCTTCTGATCAGGCACATAGCAGTAGGAGCAATGGAAGTTGCAAACGCGGCTGAACTCGATCTCCATGGAAAGGAGCCTGTCCGCAACCGCGGCCTCGCGGATTTCCTCTTCGGTAAATTCAAAATTATATATCTGCATATTTTTAGTACTGCTCGAGGTCCTGAAAGCGATTCATTCGTTCCCAGCGGGCAACTTCCAGCCGATAGCGGCCTTCCCAGCCATATTTATCCATAATCCTCTGATAGCGTATCTTCAGAAAAGGCTTGAAGAGAAAGCGCCAGATAGAGGTCCACATCCTGCCCTGGCGTCTTGCCGGCTCCGGCGGGTTCCACCAGCCGAGCACAACCTGGCGCTGGTACCAGAACTGATACTGGAGCTGTTCCGAGTCAAGATGCTTTGTTCGCACGTTGGCCCACAGACCGCTGTACTTTTTATAATCGGTTTCATTGGTCACCAGCCCCTGTTCAATAAGCTGCTCACGCATGGCGGTCCTGGGGTATGGGGTCAGGATCTGGCAGTAAGAGGCATCTGCGCCGATATGTTTGAAAAATTCGTAATTTTCTCTGATCGATGCTTCATCGTCATCCGCAAACCCGAAGATCAGGCCGCCGATCACCATCATGCCGTATTTATGGCAGTTATCAATGGCCTTTTTTGCATAGGCGACAATGTCACCTTTTCCGGCACTGCTCATATTCTTAACTGAGCCATTTTCAATGCCGAGAAAAACGGAGCGGAATCCCGCCGCTGCCATCCTGGCAACCATCTTCTCCTGGGTGGCCATGGATATGCAATCAGCCTGAACCACAAGATTAAGCCCCTTATAGTTCCTGGCAATGATCGCATCGCAGAGTTCCATCACCCTGCCAGGGTTCAGCACCATATTATCATCCGTAATAAATATCCATCTGGTCTTGCGCTTGTAATAAATATCATCAATATCTGCCAGGACGCGGCTGATAGGGTAGGTTCTGAAGGTGCGGCCATACATGTGCTTCATTGAACAGAAGTTACAGGACCGGGTGCACCCCCTGGAGGTCTCGACCAGTTCGATCTTGGAGTAGATGAGATGGTAGCCCCAGGTGAGTCTGCGCTTATCCCGGATAGGCAGTTTGAGTTTACTCAGGTCAAGATTTTCACCCCGGGGGTTGTGGATAAAAACGCCGTCTTTTTTGAAGGAAAGCGATGCAATCGCAGCCAGATCATCACGGTTGTCCAGGGCATTCACCAATCGCCG
Organism: Pseudomonadota bacterium; assembly: GCA_018897105.1. Taxonomy (GTDB): domain Bacteria; phylum Desulfobacterota; class Desulfobulbia; order Desulfobulbales; family SURF-16; genus SURF-16. Next base: position 19,751 of record JAHILF010000083.1, on the reverse strand, counting down.
GCACGCCTCCTCGCCTTCTCCGCGTATCATGAAGTCAATCCACTTCGCTTCCGCGGAATTGGCTATTTCCTCATACATCAGGGTGGCGTGGTAGCCGCCGATAACGATCTTGACCTCGGGGCGGAGTTCCTTGATCAGGTGGGCAATCTTGATACAGGTATCATACTGCCATGCCATGGCCGACAGGCCTATCAGGTCAGGCTTGATTTGTTTGATGACCTTGGCCAGATATTTTTTAATGGAGCGGCGCTTGCGGATCAGATCGATCAGATAGACATCATGGTCTTCATCAATATTACCGCCAACCGATGCTATGCCGTGATTGGGCATGTGAACCGCGGTTTCATGGATGATGATCGGTACCACATCGGGCATGGATATTAGAATGACCTTCATTTCTGTTGCTTTCGGTATGCCTTGAGTACCCTCTGTTCAAGTATGGCGGTAGACGGCATATTGTCGGGGTGGGTCGGCTGGATACAATCGATTATCTTCAGACTGATTGTATTGGTTATCCTGGTATTAAAAAGAAATTTACCCGGCGTAAAGAGTTTATCCGTATTGGCAAGCTGCAGCACATAAACAGGGGCATTGCACAGCCGGGCAATTTTCAGGGCGCCCCGGTTCAGATTGCCGATTTTCCCATCCCGGCTTCTGGTTCCTTCCGGGAAAATAAAGAGATTGCCGCCACGCTGCAGGAAACTCTTCATTGACTCCAACTGATCGATCATCATGCCGGCGAATTGCCCTTTCCCTGATGCAGGCAGGTAGCCCGCTTTTTTTAATACCCAGCCAAAGATCGGCATCGTAAAAAAACGCGTTTTCACAATGGTGCGATGACGTTCCAAAAGTGCAATCAGCAGCAATGGATCCAGATAGGAGAGATGGTTGCAAACGATTACCGCAGACCGGATTGCCGCCACCTGTTCATCAATCTCCCATGTGTGATTAGGTGCAGTAACTCTGATTATGCGAAATAAAACCTGATAAAAACGGCTGTTCAGTCGCTGAATGCTGCTCTCCGTCTCGTGCGCGAACAAGACTGCGGCAACATAACGCCATGAAAAGAACAAAATAAAACCCAGTGTGAACCAAACCCAGCAGATAATGGTTACAACAAAATCGCTTAACAGACCATTCCTCATGTCGGAAAAGAACTATTGAGTCTGGCGAAAAACCTCTCGACAGCCGTACAGAATATGATATGTCCCTGATTTATCGCCACGATAATTCGTCACCAGCACTTTTACCCAAGGGGAAATACGAAGCAATCAACTATTCGTCCACCTCTTTGCCGGCCTTGAAGATCAGACAGGTATTGACCCCGCCAAAGGCAAAGTTCTGAATCGCGCCGATGCGGATGTCAGCCTGAGTCACTTCCCGAACATGCCGCAGCATGCTGCAGCGCTCATCCACATGTTCAAGATTCAGGGTGGGAGCAATAAAACCCTGCTCCATCATGTAGATGGTTAAAATCATCTCAATCACGCCGCAGGTTCCCATGGTATGGCCCATATAACTCTTCAGGCCGGTGACAAAGGGAAGGTGGTCACCGTACACCGCATCGATGGCCTGAGCCTCAATCACATCTCCCATTTTGGTGCCCGTGGCATGGGCGCTGACAAAATCCACCTCCCCCGCAGAGATTCCCGCGTCCTGCAGAGCCAGGCGCAGGGTGGTGGAGATGCCTTCCAGGTTGGGCAGAATAAGATCGCCGCCGTTATTGTTACAACCAAACCCGAGGATCTCGCCCAGAATCCTGGCCCCGCGTCTTTTCGCCGATTCATACTCCTCAAGGAGTACGGCCCCGCCGCCCTCTCCCACCACCAGGCCGTCGCGGCCACTGTCAAAAGGACGGGGGGTACGCTGCGGTGTGTCATTATAGGCGGTGGAGCAGGCCAGCAGGTTGTCGAAAACCGCCACGGTTGTGGTGTCGTACTCATCGGCGCCCCCGCAGATCATGGCATCCTGCATGCCGTACCTGATCATTTCATAACCGAAACCAATGGATTGACTGCTGGTCGTACAGGCGGTGGACGAGGCAATGACCCGGCCGGTAATACCGAACATCCTGGTGATGTTCACCGCGGTGGTATGCACCATTGATCTGAGATAATCCACCGCGCCGATGGAGGAAAATTTTGCGTCCAGGTCCTGGAAAAATGTCCGGTAGATATCGCGCTGGACCGTGGGGCTGCCATGGGTTGAACCGAAAGCCACTCCCAGACGGCCGGAAGTAATAAACTGCTGATCGAGTCCCGATTGCTCCAGGACATCCTTTGCTACCTGGCAGGCATAATAGGCCACCGGCCCCATGGTCTTGCGGTACTGCCGTTTGAACCCGTAATCTATGGGATAATCCACCGTACCAAAGACCCGGGAATGAATATGCCTGTTCAGCAGTCCATCATCCCGCAGGGGCTTGACGCCGGATCTCCCCTGTCTGAGGCTGTCAACGATGTCGTTTTTATGCCATCCGATGGGAGTGATGGCGGAACAGGCTGTAATGACAACACGTCGTTTCATTGGCTTTCTGATGCGGCTTATGTAGTGCGAGATGATTCTATTAATTCGATATAATCAAGAATATCGTTGATGGTCCTGATCTCCATGGCCTTTTCCTTTTCCTCCCGGGTGAGGGCTAAGCCGAGGATGCCCTCTATTTTACCCAGGAGTTCTATGGCATCGATACTGTCAAAACCATGATCGTCCCGGAGGTTGTCATCAAGCCCCGGCTGGACAAATTCAAAATCATCCACCAAGATGGTCAGGATTTTCTCTTGTAATACATCTCTCTTCATAACAGGGTCTGGTCAGGTTTTTGATTGGACACACAAAAAAAACGATAATCAATGCAAGCTGGTTAGATACAATATTTTTCCTCTAAATTCAAATCTGATTACCATAAATTTCTTTTTAATTTGGATTGACGCAGCCTGACCTATCGGTTATTGCCAGTTCCTGTGGGGATAGAGGTTGAAACAAACCGGAAAACCCATGAGAAACGGTTGGATTTTTTGGCGCTCTGCTGATCACAATAACGAATCAGCCAAAAGGGCTTTTTTGCTGTATGGTGTCTTGAAAAATCAAGAATTTACTTTTTACCATGATCAGCAGACTTCTGCCCATGACCATTGTCATGGGCATCATGTTCTTTCTTTCCAACACCCCGGGCAAGGACCTGCCCTCGGCAAACAACGGGTTTGACAAGATATTGAACGCCATCGCCTACGGTACCCTTGCCGTAAGCTGCCTCTGCGGCTTCCCTCCGGCCGCAAGGGACAAAAGAACTCTGCGAACGGGAATTCTGGTGATTTTTTTCTGTTTCTTCTACCGAATGGACTGATGAGTTACATCAATCCTTCATTCTTGGCCGCTCACGAAGCTGGATGGACATTGCCGCCGGCCACCAGACGGTCAGGAGAAGTCGGACAGCAGGGACGTCATGGCTGATCTGCTGGGAGCAACCATTGTTGTTGTCGGCCGGCAGCTGGGCCTCCTGCGAAAAAAACCGGACTGATGACCCCTGTTTTCCCTGTTATACAATAATTGCAGCCAGCCCCCACAAATCCCCAGCAGCAGTAATGTTTTCATAGCCATTACCGGCAAAAGGAGTTAATTTAAGCCGACATAAAGCAATTGAGAGTGCTTTGCGGCATGAAACAGGTAACTTTGAGATGATGAATGACTGCCACGCTGGATACGGAAAACTCTGAACTGACAAATGCCCTGCTGGCTGCCAATGCGGACGTCGAGCAAGCCGAGGCGCTGCTTGCCGCAGTCGGGGACCGCATCAGCATCCAGGATAAAAACTTCATCATTCTCTATCAGAACCGGGCCCATATCAACATGACTGGCAAACACTGCGGCAAGCTGTGTTACCAGGCTTACGAACAAAGGGACGATGTCTGCCCCGGCTGTCCGCTGGTCCGTTCTTTTATCGACGGAAAAATCCACACCTCTGAACGGGAAGTCGTTATGGACGACTTCCTGCGCTACTTTGAAATCACCGCCTCCCCGCTGAAGGATACGGCCGGCAATATCAATGCAGGCATTGAGATCGTCAGGGAGATCACCGCCCGCAAGGAGGCGGAGAAAAAACTCCTTCAGCAGGAAAAACGTTACCGGGAACTTTTCTCCCACATGAAAAGCGGGGTTATCGTCTGCAGGGCCGGCGATTGCGAAGATGATTTTGTGCTGGTTGATATCAATCAGGCAGCACAAAGGTATGAAAAGGTCAAAAGGGAGGAGGTAATCGGCCGAAGTGTACTGGAACTCTTTCCCTCAAAGGCTCCTTCCGGTCTTTTTACCGTCATGCACCGCGTCAGCGAAACAGGGATTGCCCAGCACCTCCCTGCCGCTTTCGTTGCAGACAACCCCGCTTCCTGCTTGAAACAATATTATGTCTACAAACTTGATACCGATGAGATTGTTGTCATTTACGACGACCTGACCAAGGAAAAAGAGGCCGAAGAAGAGAAAAAGAAGCTGGCCCTGCAGATACAGCATGTACAGAAACTCGAGAGTCTCGGGGTGCTGGCCGGGGGTATTGCCCATGACTTCAACAATCTGCTCATGGCCATCATGGGCAATGCCGACCTTGCCCTGATCGCGTTGCCTGCCTCTTCATCGGCGCACACCAATATCCAGACCATCATGAAGGCATCCCGCCGGGCCGCCGATCTGTGCAAACAGATGCTTGCTTACGCGGGCAAGGGACAGTTCAATCCTGAAAGGGTTGACATCAATGAGCTGATCAGGGACATGGACCATCTGCTGCAGATTTCCGTCTCGAAAAAAATTCGGCTCAGCTATCATTTCGAAGGGAAAGTGCCGACTATTCAAGCAGATGAAAACCAACTGCGGCAGATCATGATCAATCTGCTCATTAACGCCTCCGAGGCAATCGACGACACGATCGGCGACATCACCATTGCCACCGGCTCTGCCCAATGTGATCGGGATTTTCTTGACAGAAACTCACTGCCGGAGCAGCTCTCCCCCGGTCTCTACACCTTCTTTGCCATAAGCGACACCGGTTGCGGCATGGATGAGGACTCAAAAGCAAAACTTTTCGATCCCTTTTTCACCACGAAATTTCCCGGCCGCGGCCTGGGGATGTCAGCGGTGATGGGCATTGTCAGAGGGCATCGGGGATTTATCACCATCAGCAGCGAACCTGGTCAGGGAACGACCATCAAGGTCTATTTCCCTACCAGGCACGAAGGGGAAAAACAGCCGAGGAAATCGCAAAATAGGCTGGGAGAATTTACCCTTTTACCATGATCAGCAGACTTCTGCCCATGACCATTGTCATGGCCATCATATTCCTTCTTTCCAACACGCCGGGCAAGGACCTGCCCTCGGCAATCAACGGACTGGACAAGATATTGCACGCCATTGCCTACGGCACCCTTGCCGCAAGCTGCCTCTACAGCATCCATCCGGCCGCAAGGGACAAAAAAACTCTGCGAACGGGAATTCTGGTGATCTTTTTCTGTTTCTTCTACGGAATGACGGATGAATTCCACCAGTCCTTCATTCCCGGCCGCTCACCAAGCTGGCTGGACATCGCCGCCGACACAACCGGTGCGGCCCTGACTGTTCTGGTCTGGCACGGGTGGCGGGCAAGGAGGCGGTTCAGCAGTAAGCGGAGAAAAATCCTGGGCAACGGTTGACGCCCTGCCCCTTTTTTCCGGATCTAAGCCGGTAAACTGTTCGAGGTAGAGACTAGCGAGACAGGCGCACTGCAGAGGAAAAAGAAAATACTGCAGAACGGCCAGCGGCGGCAGGATCACCGACGCAACGTAAATAATGAACACCGGCACCATGGAAATGATCAGCAGAAAGACCAGATGCATGAAAAATCCTTTTTCACTCACCTTGTTTTTACTGGCCTTCATAGCCGCCCCCAGAGTCAGTCCGCGATGGGCCATAAGCGGCAGGACGTAAAGCCACCAGACGGTCATGAGAATACCAGGTGCTATGACCAGAAAATAGCCCACCAGAATAAGCAACATCATGAAGAACACGGAAAATAGCTCGCCAAAGCGCTTCATGCCGACAAAGATGTCATTAAACTCGCACCGCTTTCCCGTCTCCAGCCAGTGGATCATGGCCAGCAGATAACCGCCCATGAGCGGGCCGGTCAGAATGCCAAGAGAAAGAGATATGAGCAACTGAACAAGGCATCCGCCGATAAAGAGGACGACGAACTCTTCCTGCATCATTTCGAGCATATTCTTGAGGTGGGCCTGGAGATTCATGAAAGGTTCCTTGAAATCCTGATGAATTCTTCTGGACAACTGCCTTATACTGTCATATATTTAAGAAAATACTTAAACACCTTACGGGCAGCAAAATTCTGCTTTGCTTTTAACTGAGCAGAATCTGAGACAAAATCGACGGCAGTGTACTTGATTTAACCAAGACCGTCACCATAACCTGATTTCCATTATGACACGGAAAGTGAATTTCACAATAATGAAGGAGAAAAAACATGCCGCTTTATGATTTCCGTTGCCAGGAGTGCAACAAAACTTTTGAAGCCCTGTTGACATCAAGCTCGCAGTCGGCGCTGGATGAGGTCAAATGCCCCAAGTGCGGCAGCAAGAATGTGCTGAAAACCATCTCAGCGTCAAGCTACCGCCTGGCCACCACCAGCAACACCCCCATCGGCAAGCCATTAGGCGGATGCGTGTCCAGGGGAGGTTTTTCCTGAGCATGATGGTTGCCGGCCGGTCAGGCCGTTAGAAGTGGAGCCATAAGGCAAAAGGCATAAGGCAAGAGTGAAAGACTCCTTGCCCCCACCTTTTGCCTTTCTTTAATCAAAAATCAATCCTGAAACTAAACACCCCTTCCTCAAGATGACTCTGTACCTTGTAGCCGGATTTATTGAAAATCGACTGCATCTTCTTATTTTCCCCCAGCACCTCCGCGGTAAAGCCTGAAATACCGCTTCGTTTGGCAATGGTGATCAGATGGCGGAAAAGAGATGAGCCGATCCCCCGGTTCTGCCACTCATCGCGGACGATAAAGGCCGCCTCGGCCCGGTTGGTCCGCTCATCAAGATAATAACGTCCCACAGCGATCATCTCTTCACCATGGGCGGCCGGCAGGGTGGCGACTATGGCCACATCCTTGCGGTGGTCGATATAAACAAAGTTCTTGATCTGGGTATGGCCGAACCGGCTGCTATTACTCATGAAACGATAATAGAGGGTCTCCTGGGACAGGGCGTAGAGAAGATCCCGGATGCTCTGCTCATCCGTGGGATGGATTGGCCGGAATGTGATAAAGGTTCCATCGTCAAGCAGCAGAGAAGTTTTCATGTCATCCGAGGCAACCACCATCTTGTCGCCGAAAGAGGCGAATTCCTGGCGGATATATCTGGCCTCAATGGCATCGTTGAGCAGCTGCTCCCGGAAATCAGGATGGGCAATACTGATCAGGGCCAGGGTCCTCTCCTCGATATTCTTGCCGTGCAGATAGGCGATGCCGAATTCGGTGACCACATAGTGCACCTCCCCCCTGGTGGTGACCACCCCGGCCCCCCGGCTCAACTGGCAGACAATACGGGATTTCCCGGCCTTCTCATCGGTGGCGGGAAGAACGATGATGGCCTTGCCGTTCTTGGAACGGGCCGCACCCCGGTTGAAATCAACCTGTCCGCCGATGCCGGAATAAAATTTTTCGCCCTCGGAATCGGCGCAGACCTGGCCGGTCAGGTCAATTTCCAGGGCCATGTTGATGGAAACCATCTTGCGCTGGCAGCTGATGATATAGCTGTCATTGACATATTCCGTGGGTTTGAATGAAAAGAGCGGGTTCTGATTGATCAGATCATACAGTTTCTTGGTGCCCATGCAGAAACTGGTAACGATCTTGCCCTGGTCCATGGTTTTTCTGGCCCCGGTCACCGCACCGGACTCGATGAGTTCGATGGTGGCATCGGTGATCATCTCCGTATGGATGCCAATATCCTTCTTGTCGGTGAGGTAGTGCATGCAGGCGGCGGGAATACGGCCGATGCCCGGCACACGGCCCAGACCGAACTGGACGGTTGACCCGTCTTCCACCAGCGAGGCGACATGCTTGGCGATCTTTTTCGACACCTCATGCATGGGCTTTGACACCCGCTCGATGAGTGGGATATCGGCCGGCACCAGAATGTCCAGGTCATTGATATCAAACAGGGAATCGCCGAAGGTCCAGGGCATCTGTTTGTTCACCTGGGCAATAACCAGGGAGCCGTTTTCCGCCGCGCTTTTGACGATGTCCACTGAAATGCCCAGGCTCACCTTGCCCAGGATATCCGGCTCAGTCACCTGAATCAGCACCACATCAAGGGGCAGCTGGCCGGCCTTGAAAAGCAGCGGAATATCGGAGAGCAGCATGGGGGTGTAGCTGCCCAGTCCCTCCTGAATCAGGCCGCGCACATTCTGCCCGATAAAAAAACTGTTCACTGAAAAACTGTCGGCAAGTTTGGGACTGGCATAGGGGGCATCGCCCTTGGTCAGCAGATGAACGATCTCCACATCCGCCAGTTCTCCGGCCCTTTTTGTCAACGCCTCCACCAGAAGCTGGGGCTCGCCGCAGCCGGTGCCGATGAAAACCCGATGCCCGTTTTTGACGTGGGAGAGGGCCTTTCTGGGGGAGGAAATCATGTCCTCATATTTTTCCTGCCAATGCTGGTCAAACTCTACTTTTGCTGGCTGCTTCATACATTCAACCTCAATTTAACAATGGGGCGACTAAAATAGAAACTCGCGGGCCTGCCAAACAATCCTAAGCCGAAAGAGGTCGCAGGGTCATGCGGGCATCGGCGACCACCGCCGCTCCACCGATTTCTCCGACAATAAAGGGATTGATATCAAGTTCCTGAATCTCGGGGAAATCAGTGGTCAGCTGGCTGATTCGCTGCAGCCCGTTGGCAATGGCCTCCAGATCAACCCCCTTCTGCCCCCTCTTGCCCTTGAGGATTTCATAGGAGCGGGTGGCAAGCAGCATCTGCACCGCCTCTTCGGAGGTAATGGGTGCCAGATGAAAGGTGACATCCTTCATGACCTCGACAAAGATACCGCCCAGACCGAACATCAGCATGGGGCCGAACTGGGGGTCGCGGCTCATGCCGATGATGACCTCCAGGCCGGTGTCCACCATCTTCTCCACATAAACGCCCTCAATCCGGGCATCCGGCGCCTTCTCCCTGATACGGAGCATCATCAGATCATAGGCATCCCGTACCTTGCCGGCTGAAGCGAGGTTAAGCTGCACCCCTCCCAGGTCGGTCTTATGTACGATATCCGGGGAAACAATCTTCATGGCAGCCGGAAAGCCCACCCTTTTAGCGATCTCGATGGCCTCATCGGCACTGGAGGCGAGTTTGCCTTCCGGAATGCGGAAACCGTAGGCATCGAGAATACTCTTGGCCTTCACCTCGCCGAGATGGAGACGTCCGGTACGCTGATGGCGGGTGATGATGCGCTCCGCCCGCCGTCTGTTCACCGGAAACCGGGTCACTACCCGGGGAGGCCGCTGTTTCCAGGAGGCATATTCATACATGGCCTTGAGCGCCTCAACGGCCCGCTCCGGCGAATCATATTCCGGCAGGCCCGCCTCGCCCAGCTCCGCCCGGCCGGGCATGACGCCCTTGCCGCCCATGAACGAGGCCAGCACCGGCTTCTGGCGGTTCAACTTGGAGGCGATGGCCCGGGCCGTTTCCGCCGGCCGGGTCATTGCCTGGGGGGTGAGGATGACAATAATGGCGTCAACCTCATCATCATTTAAGGCCGCCTCAATCGCCGCCACATAACGCTCCGGGTCGGCATCGCCCAGCACATCGATGGGATTGCCGGTGCTGGCGGCGCTGGGCAGCTTTTCCCGCAGGGTGGCGGCAATGGCGCGGTTCAGGCTTGTCACCTCAAGTCCCGCCTTTTCCACGGCATCGGCCACCATGGTGCCGGGACCGCCGGCATTGGTGATAATCAGTACCCGCTTGCCCTTGGGCAGGGGCTGCATGGAAAAGGCGGTGACAAAATCAAACAGCTCCTGGAAGGTATCGGCCCGGATAACGCCGGACCGCTTAAAGGCGGCGCCGTATGCCGTATCCACCCCTGCCAGCACGCCGGTATGGGAAGCAGCTGCCCGCAGACCGGCAACGGTTGTGCCTGATTTCAGGATGACCACCGGCTTAAACGATGAGGCTTCCTCGGCCGCCTTGACAAAATTATCGCCTGAGCTGATATCTTCGAGATACCCGGCGATAACCTTGGTCTGTTCGTCGTGGGCCAGGGTGCGCAACAGATCCACCTCGGACAGGTCAGCCTTGTTGCCGATGCTGATCACCTTGGAGAGTCCCATGCGCCGCGCCCCAGCCTGGTCGAGAATGGCGGTACAGAGCGCACCTGACTGGGAAATCACCGCCACCCCGCCGCTGCCGGGCATGAGGCCGGCAAAGGAGGCATTGAGCTTGGTTTCCGTATTGATGAGACCCAGGCAGTTGGGACCCAGCATGCGCACGTTGCGACTCTTACACAGGGAGGCGATTTTTTTCTCCAGGGCCGCGCCCTCTTCACCGGTCTCCTTGAAGCCTGCGGAAATGACGATGATAGCGCCGCAGCCTGCATCAAGCGAATCCCGCACGGCGCTTTCCACATGGTTACGGGGCACGACAATGACACTGAGTTCCACCTCTTTGCCATACTGCTGCAGCGTAGGGTAGCATTGCAAACCAAGCACCTCGTCAGCCGAGGGGTTGACCGGAACAATCGGGCCTGCAAAACCGCCACTTATCAAATTTGCCAGGATATCGTGGCCGACCTTTCCCGGGGTCCGGGAAGCACCGATAACCGCCACACTTTTCGGAGAGAGCAAGGAATCTAACATGGGCAATCCACCAATGGCTTAAAGAGCATTGCCCCGGACTTTGCCGGGAAACACTCAAATTAAAAAAAATGCGCTATCACAACACTGCGTCCGGCTTAAGGAGCCGTAACAAAATGACGGGAAATGCAATGATATTTCAATCCCTACCTTCGTAGGGGCGGCAATGACTTCTGGTCAAGTTGCATTTTTATGCATTATCAATCAATGTCATTAACTTAAGAATGAGTTACAAAGGGGACTGATTTTATTTTTCCTTTGCCAAAGCCGGGGACAGAATGATTTTCGCCAAAACCGCGAAAAAAATTCAATCCCCTCAGTCTGGAGGAAAAATTAAATCTGTCTCCCGGCCTTAAGTTAACGACATTGCATTATCGATGATTACACCATCTACTGGCAGACTGGCTGAATTTCAGTGGTAATCACAATAAAATTTGTCAAACTTATGCGAGCGAACTATATATTTACCATTAAAATGCCCAAAAGACCATGGAAATAGTTTTTATAACTGCGAGAATTTGTTAAAGAAATTAAAGAAACTCTTAAATGAGCGACAGACATCCCGGGTTATTTTCCCGGACCACCGACCATGGCCGCCCAATGCCATGGTCAGACGGAAAGGGGCGGAGGCTGCACCCTGCCCTGCCAACACAGTGATAGCGCAAAACAATGACAAACAATGATCATAACGGCGAAGGGGTATCTTCAGGCGCCACCGACCTGCAGACCCTGTTCATGGAAGCGGTTCAGCTGCACCAGAGCAATCAACTGGCGCAGGCTGAAGAAAAATATCTCCTTATCCTTCAGGCCTTGCCCGGCAACGGCAATGTGCTGGGGAATCTGGGCCTCCTCTACAGGGACCAGGAGCGTTACCAGGAGGCGGAGCAGTGCTACCGGCAGGCCCTGGAACGCGACCCGGATGACCCCTCGCTGCACCTCAATCTGGGGGCGGTGAATGAGGCCTGGGGAGAGCTGGACAAGGCCGTCTCCTGCTTCCGCCGGGCTCTCGAACTCCATCCCGCCAACCCCAAGGCCCTGAACAACCTGGGCAAGGTCCTCTGTCTGCAGGGGCTGCTGGCCGAGGCGGAGGCAGCCGTCCAAAAGGCCCTGCGGCTTGAACCGCACTATCCTCTGGCGCTTAACAATCTGGGGGTTATTTACAGTAAGCAGGGAAAAAACGAGGCAGCCATCGACTGCCTGAAAAAATCCCTGGCCCTGCAGCCGGCGGACGTCAACACCCTGTACAACCTGGCCGGCGCCTACGGCAGCGAGGAGAAAAACACCCAGGCGGCGGAGTGCCTGCAACAGCTCCTGGCCCTCGACCCGGACCATGCCGCAGCCCGGCACATGCTTGCCGCCTTCTCCGGCGCAACCACGGAAACCGCGCCCCCCCAGTATGTGGAAAACACCTTTGATCTCTATGCGGCAAACTTTGATTCCCATCTGGAAGGCAAACTGCAGTATACCGTCCCCGCAGCCATGGGCACGGTGCTGCGGGAAACCGCTGGCAGCGGGCACCGCTTTGCCAGGGCAATTGACCTCGGCTGCGGGACAGGATTGTCCGGCCGGCCGTTCCGGGATCTGGCTGATAGCCTCATTGGCATTGATCTCTCCGCCAACATGCTGGCCAAGGCAAAAGAAAAAAATATCTACGATCGGCTCATCCGCCAGGATATCACCGCCTTCCTGCAGGATTGCCCGGAACAATTCGACCTCTTCATTGCCACGGATGTCTTTATCTATGTGGGAAAACTGGAAAGGATCTTCGCTGCCGTCAGTCGCTCTGCCGCCCCGGGCGCCTATTTCGTCTTTTCCATCGAACGGGCCGGGGAGGAGGAGGATTACCGGCTGCGCGGTTCCGGCCGTTATGCCCAGTCCCCCGGTTATATCAAACGGCTTGCCGATCAGCATGATTTCAGCCTGGAAGTCTGTCGCGACCATGGCATCCGCAAGGAAAAACAGCAATGGATCGCCGGCAACCTCTTTGTCCTGAAAAAGAACGGGCCGGTCACCACCGCCTCATAATCTGTGCCGACTCCTTGCCTTCCGAGGCCGCTTCTGCCACTATGGGAGGTAAGTCAGAGAGGAGATGTAGGAGCGAGCCATGCCCGCGACCTAATTTATCGCGGGCATGGCCCGCTTCTACCGCAAGATAAGGCTGAAGGCAAAACTGTGCTCCTGCCTTCCAGAACTTGCAGATGATGCCCGTTTTCAACCAGCAGCCCAGGCAGGACACATCATGAAACCGAAGAAAAGGTCCCAACCGCTTTTTACCACGCCAAAGCGACTCTTTCTTGATCTCCTCTACATCTCGGTGGGCTGCATTCTCTGCGCGATTGCCATCAACGGCATCCTGATTCCCCACCAGTTCGTCACCGGCGGCATCACTGGCCTGGCCCTGCTCATCCACAAATTCATCCCTTCTGTCAATGCGGGTTGGATCTATTTTTCCCTCAATCTGCCGCTTTTCACCCTGGCCTGGATGGCGGTGGGCCGCCGCTTCTTTTTCTACAGCATTCTCGGCGCCGTCTGCCTGACCCTTTCCATGGCCTATATCCATATTCCCATCGTCCTGGAGGACAAAATGCTTGATGCCCTGCTTGCCGGTCTGCTGGTCGGGGCAGGCGCGGGCATAACCTTGAAATCGTCTGGCTCCCAGGGCGGCGTGGATATCCTGTCGATCATGCTGCTTAAGAGATTTTCCATCAGCATCGGCAATACCGTGCTATGCGTTAATATCACCCTCCTGCTCATGGTTATGCTCCTCTACTCCCTGGATTCCGTCCTCTATACCCTGATCGTGCTTTTTGTCAGCTCCAAGATTGTCAGCCTGGTTGTCACCGGCCTCAGCCAGCGCAAGGCGGTTTTCATCATCTCATCTCACTGGGAACAGATAGCAAAGGAGATACTGAAGGACATCAGGCGCGGGGTGACAATTCTCGAAGGAGAAGGCGGCTACACCCACAAAAAAGAGCAGATCCTCTACACGGTGGTTAACTTCCGGGAAATCGGCCAGCTCAAGCGGCTGATCCAGCAGATCGATGAAGACGCCTTTGTGGTCATCAGCGACACCCTGGAGGTGATGAACTACCGCATCGGCAACCAGCCCCACTGGTAGAAAACAGCCGCAAGGGGCATAAAATACGAGTTCATCGGAATTCGTCCCAAAATGCTTATCCGCTCCATCTAAACCCCGCTTTTTTGTCGTCACAGACGACGCCTCTGCCTTCCAGGCATTCGGCACAATCGCCAAAGATATGCTAGGAAATAAGCACGCCATTTCAACGATTCCCCCCATGAGAAGTGGCATTGCAGATATTATTTACTCAACATAATAAATAGGAATATTTTCATTTAGTCTTTGCAAAACGACCACTTTGTGATACATAAAATCATAACAACCTTCCTGCGCAATAATCCGCAGGTTTGGGTGCAACTCCTTTGAAGATTTTTTCCCCGGCACAGCCCCTTGTGTCCGGATGTTCATATACCTGGATAACTTATCCATCACGGGAATAAAAATTGGTACGTTTCATTCTCAACCCGCCACTTGAAAGATACCTTTATTGCACCGCAAACCACCCCTTCCGGACTCATAAGAACTTCATTAAATACTTCCATACCTGGGAGATATCCTTCTCCCCAATTGAGAAATACAGCGACAGGGAAAGAGATATCCCATGCTGACAGATATTTTTTCCGCTGAAAATTATATTTCATTTTTATGGAATCCCCAGCAATTTCTATAATTACATTAATTGTTTTAGCCAAGGACAAGCTCTTCATCATCCGGGTGTCAGCTATTGGGAAAATGGTTGACACAAATGAAAAATTAAAAGGAGGACCAGAGGAAATGAGAAAGAAAAAATTAGCATTGACGGCAATAACCCTGATGGGCATTGCAGTCACATTCGGGACAGGTATCAGTGATGCAGTCGAGGAGGAAAATTCGAGCAGCGCCTGCATCAACTGCCATACCGACCTGGAGGAAATGGACAGCTATGGGGCAGCCGCGGCCAGCGGCGGCGCCGCAATTGCCGGTTGAGGCGTCTCAGCCCCTCAGGTGAGGGGTCGCGACAATTTTGGCGTTGCCAAGGATTTTGTTGAATCGGTTCATGGTGAAATAGGGTGTATTGCCTGTCATTTCGGCAACAATGTCGATGATATGGAAAAAGCCCATGAAGGAGTTATCAAGGATCCTTCCGAGGAAGACGGTGGTGGAGTCTGCAAGGAATGCCATGAGGAGATCACCGCTACCTTCAAAGATGCCATGCATTATAAATTGAACGGCATTCTTGATATTGTCGGCACCATCACCGCACCACACAAAATGGGAGACACCTTGCTGCCCGAGGCATGGAAACTTGACTGCGCCGACTGCCATGCAACCTGCGGCGGCTGTCATGTGGCCTGGCCCGAAGTAGCCAAGGGCGGATTGCTGGATCGCCATCGCTTCAAAAAAACACCTCCCATGGAGAAAACCTGCTACGGTTGCCACGGTTCCCGTTTTGCAGGAGAATACATGGGTCTTCTGGGCGCCACCGCCGATGTGCATTACGAAAAGGGTCAGATGGTCTGTGCCGATTGCCATACGGCAAATCAGCTGCATAACACCCAGCCCGCCGGGGTCAATCGTTATTATGCCACGGAAACGGCACGATGCGAACAATGCCATCCCGACACCAAGTCCGGCAGCTCAAAAATTGCCATGCACAATGCCCATCCCGAAGGGACCCTTGCCTGTGCGGTATGCCACGCCAATGAATACTTTAACTGCAGCAATTGTCATGTGTCCCTGGATATCAAGGAACCCGGCAAAATAAAGGTTATTTTCCCCTCTGATCCGCTGGTCACCTTCAAGATCGGCAAAAACATAGATATCTCTCCGCAAAATCCATACAAATATAATCTTGTCCGTCATACTCCGATGAAAAAGGATTCCCTGGCCTCTTTGCGCTACTTCCAGAAAGTGCTGAAAGGAGCGCCCGGCCCGGAAGACCTTGTAGCCAGTTATGACGCCCTGCCCACCTGGAACTCTGCTTCGGTCCACAGCATTCAACGCAAAACCAAGCAGAATCAATCCTGCAACGCCTGCCACGGCCACCCGGAACTCTTCCTGACCCAGACTGATCTCGTACCCGAAGATCCGGCCGCCAACAAAAAAATCATTGTTGACAGGATACCTGCCGCACTCAAGGAATAATGCTTGACGGCAGAGGCAGAGCAGAAAAAACCAATGAGCTTACTAAGGTAATAAAGGAGTATATTCATGAAAAAGAACCTGTTGCAATCAGCTATTTTCGTGCTGTTGCTTGCTCTGGGAGGATTCATCCTTCCGGCGATGGCAACAGCCGCCAATGATCCACTGGTATCCACCGAGTGGCTTGCCAAAAATCTGCAGGCCAAGGATCTGGTGATTATCGATGTCAGAACCGAAAGCAACTATGGAGTCGGCCACATACCCGGCTCCGTCAATATGGAATACAGCGGCTGGCAACCACAAAACGAAGTCAAGGCATGTCAGCTGATGCCTCCTCCCGAGGTTTTTGAAAAACTGATGCAGGACCTGGGCGTGAACGAGTCCAGCCATGTTGTGATCTATGACCATGGGAATTCGATAAGCGACGCCACCAAGGGGGGAACCGCCCTGTGGGTTTTGAAAACAATGGGCCACAAGCATGTCTCTTACCTGAACGGGGGATTTACCAAATGGACCTTTGAAGGCAGAGAAATCGACAACGTGAAACCAACCCCCGCTGCCGGCAATTTCACGGCAAAATTTGATGCGGGCAAGGTCGCGAGTTTTGATGATGTAAAAAGCAAACTCAATGACAAAAACATGGTCTTTGTGGATGCACGTTCCCCAGAGCAGCATTTTGGGGTCGAAAAACGTGGTGATGTTAAACGGTTCGGCCACATTCCCCACTCCGTCTGTCTCCCTGCCGACTATCTGACCAATGCGGGTGCCAACCGCGCGCCTGCCTACATCAAGAGCCGTGAGCAACTGGAACAGATCATCAAGGGCGCCGGCCTGCCAATGGATAAAGACAGGGAGTTCATCGTGTATTGCAATTCCTGTCAGTTTGCGGGTCTGGGTTATCTCGTTCTCCATGAAATTCTCGGCTATAAAAATGTCAAGGTCTATGACGGATCAATGCTCGAATACGCCGCCATGGAAGAATTGCCACTGGTCAAATTTGCATGGGGTCATGTGACCCAGTGAAATGACAGCTAGAATATGGAGAATAATGATGAATAATATAAAGAAGTTACATTTTTTTCTTGTGGTCGCCCTCATGAGCATGTTTGCTCTGCCGGGCCTCAGCCTGGCAGCCGAAGGACCGGTGGTAAGTGTCGACTGGCTCGCCAAAAATCTGCAGAAAAAAGATCTGGTGCTGCTGGATGTGGGCGCCTTTACACATTATGAAAATGGCCATATTCCCGGTGCCATTAAGGCTTTCGGCCCCTGGCAGACGATGAATGACAAGTTTGTCGGTTTCATGATGCCGGACGTGGAAGTCCTGGCCCAAATGCTGCGTGATTTCGGCGTTAACAATGACTCATTGGTTGTCGTCTATGATGAAGGGGTAACGGTAAAGGATACTGAAAAGAGCGCCCGGGCGCTCTGGACTCTGCATGCCATGGGCCATGACAGAGTAGCCATTCTGGACGGCGGATTTGCCGCCTGGGATGTGGCCGAAAATCCGATTACCACCGCGGTGACCATATCCACCCCCGGCAATTTTAAAGCAGCTTTCAAAGCGGCCAAGGTGGCTACTCTTGCCGAGGTGAAAAGCAAAATCGGCTCCTCTAAGGTTGTCTTTGTTGATACCAGGATTCCGGAAGAACATTTCGGGCATGAGAAGGTCAGCCATATCAAAAGATTCGGTCACCTGCCCGGAGCAAGGCTCTGGCCGGATAAATACATGACCAATGCTGGCGTTGATTTTGCTCCTTCCTATCTCAAGGATATCGAGGAACTGAAGCAGATGGCAGTGGGTGTCGGCATCCCGGCGGATAAAAATGTTGAGATTATCACCTTCAGCAACCATGGCAAATCAGCGGCCATGGGTTATTTTGTTCTGCACGATATTCTCGGCTACAAAAACGTCAAAATCTATGACGGATCCCTCCTTGAATATGCGCCGGAGAAGGGTCTGCCCATGGAGACAAACAGCTGGGGTTACAAAACAATGTAGTCCGCCAGCCTGATAAGAGGTAAAAAAAAGCGGGGGGAAATCTATCAAGGTTTCCTCCCGCTTTTTTTTTGGCGGATGACAGGAGCATTTTTGCCGATAATGCTGAACTGCCGGGACCATAGGGATAAAAATAGGCTTGCAGGAAGCAACAACACCTTACTATTATATCAAGATCAGCCAGTACCATAGCGATTTCCCGCGGTGCCGGCTCTCAACCACCCGTTTTCCCCATCAACCGGCCTGCGACAAGAGCATCATCACAGCAGACATACAGCAAGGTGTTGGCATGAAGACATATTTTGCCCCGGCAGAACGGTGCACCAGGGAAAAATTGCAGGAAGAGATCAGACTTATCAGCTGCAATCCTGTCATCGACGGTCTGATGAAATCCCTTTCCGGTCTTATTGCCGTGCTGGACGAACAGCGGCAGGTGCTTGCCGTCAACGACACCATGCTGAAGATACTGGGGTATCCGGATGCCAATGAGGTGCTGGGTCTTCGACCGGGAGAAATTCTGCACTGCGTCCATGCCCATGAAGAGCCATGGGGATGCGGGACGACAAAATCCTGCATGACATGCGGGGCGGCCATTGCCATTGTTTCCTGTCTCGAAAAAAACAAACCCCAGGACCGGATATGTGTCGCCACGGTGATAAAAGACGGCAAAGAGATTGACCTCTGCTTCCAGGTCCGCACCTATCCCATCAACTTCGAAGGTCACAGATTTCTCCTGCTCTTCATGCACGATATCACCAACCAGCAGGTTTGGGCGTCGCTGGAGAGGGTCTTTTTCCATGACATCAACAACATCCTGAGCGGGCTGATGGGAACGTCTGAAATGCTGCCCCCGGATGCCGCAGACCATAAACTTGTTAAAACCCTGCAGCAACTGCTGCTGCGACTCAAAAATGAAATAGACATCCAGCGCGTCCTCTCCCAGAGCAAAACGGAAAACTACCAGATGGTTTTCCATCAGATACCAATCGTTGAGGTGGTGCAGGAACTGCGGAATTTCTTTGCCAACCATCCGGCGGCCAAAGGAAAAACCCTCACTTTTCCCCTGGCAATTCCCGATGTCTGCATCACCACCGACTGTTCGCTGCTGCTGAGGGTACTGACCAATATGGTGATCAACGCCTTTGAGGCAACCGGTCCGGCTGGAGAGGTAAAAATCCGCATCAATACAGGGGAGAAAAACATCGCCTTTACGGTTTGGAACGACCAGCCCATCCCAGAAAATATCCACCTGCGCATCTTCAAGAGGCATTTCAGCACCAAACCGGGTGACGGCAGAGGCATAGGGACTTTTTCCATGAAATTGTTCGGGGAAGATTTCCTCAAAGGAAAGGTTGATTTTACCTCATCGGTCCAGGACGGGACGGTTTTCCGCTTCACGCTGCCGCGGGTCTCCGCGTAAATGTGGTAAGGCGGAGCTGTCCGTCCTCCCGGCATATTTTCAGCCGGAATCCAGGACCTCCGCTGGCTGCCAGCTCGAAACAGCCGGCATGACGGCACAGATAAACTTTTATAAGGGACTCGGAAAATGTTAATTTACCTGGATCGCGCCCGGATTTGGGTCAGATTTGGTTGCGCCGATTGAGCAAAACCGCAGGCGTAGCAGTGCTCCGGCGAGGATTTTGCGATTGAGGCACGGCCAAAGATGGCCTG
>JAHILF010000082.1 GCA_018897105.1 Pseudomonadota bacterium | reverse complement strand
TCTTCAAAGTTCTCCTGGCACCATCCATGTCTGAAATGGTACCAAGAAGAAATCCTGCTTGGAAGCTGTCGTTTGTGGCCTCCCTTGTGAGCAGGTACACAATTTAACGCTATTTCAGCACATTAGAAAGAATTAGTTGCTACTGTCATACTGCCGACATCAGGAGATCTGACCTTTGACACCACGTTTCATGCGAAGATCTGGAAGGGCATGGGAGAACAGCACGGCTGCCAGACCTGTCACGGGGATACGGATGCCCACGTTGCAGATCCCACCATGAAGAACGTCCTGGTTTACCAGGCAAAAGGGGGCAGCGCAGTCGATGAACTGAGCGCCAAATGCCTGGCCTGTCATGACAGCGACACCCACATGGCCATGTGGAAGATGAGCAAGCACAGCAGAAACGATATTTCCTGTTTTAACTGTCATACCATGCACGCCACCCGTGGCGCGGTGGATCAGCCGACCAAATGTTTTACCTGCCACCGGGACATCAAAGTCGCGGTAAACAAACAGTCCCACCATCCCATCATCGAGAACAAGATCAAGTGCTCTGACTGCCACAACACCCATGGCACCGCAACACAACACATGATCAAGGACGATACGGTCAACCAGCTGTGTTACCAGTGCCATGCGGAAAAAAGAGGTCCCTTTGTCTGGGAGCATTCGCCGGTTGAGGAGAACTGTTTGATCTGTCATTCTCCCCATGGCAGCAGACACGCCAAACTGCTGGTGGAAAAGGTCCCCAACGTCTGTCAGGACTGCCACGACTGGTCCCGCCACCCCGGTACCCCGTATGATGCCAATGCAGGCTTTACCGGTTCCAGTCCGAGCAACAGATTCTTCGCCCGCTCCTGTCTGAACTGTCATGGTGCCATCCATGGGAGCGCCAATTTCGAAAATCATGGTCTGAGACAATAGGAGGAGCGGATATGAAAAGAAGATATATATCACTTATTGCGGCAACATTACTGCTCACCCCCTCTTACGTCATGGCGGCTGAGGAGGCTGCCGTGGTGACCGGTTCGCTGGAACTGGGCGTCATGGGCGTGGATGATCAGGATAACAGTGCTAAATTTCAGGAATACCGTGACCTTGATGACGATGTGCTCGGCAATGTCCTGCTGGAAGCCTACAAAGGATCCTACTATTTTGGGCTGGAGGGGACCAATATCGGTCTGGATGATCAGGACTACTGGCTGAAGGGAGGTCAGTTCGGCAAGTTTAAATACAAGCTGAACTATGATGAAACCCCGCATAATTACTCTTTTGATGCCAAAACCTTTTATTCGGGCGTGGGGACTGATAATCTCAGCTATTCCGGCGCTGCTCCGGCCCCGGAAGCGAACTGGTCCTCCTTTGATTATTCCATAGAGAGAAAAAAGTACGGTGGTGAACTGGAGGTGTCATTGGGCACCCCGTTTTTTGTGAAGATCGGGGCAAGCCGGCTTGAGACCGAGGGAGTGAAACCCCTGGCTGCCGGCGATTTCGGCGGCACGGTGGAGCTGCCGGAGCCGGTTGATTACCAGACCAATGATCTTAACCTGATGGCCGGCTACCGCTCCAAGACCATGAATTTTACCCTGTCGGGTATGCTCAGCTCTTTTGATAACAACAATCTTTACCTGAACTGGGAGAATCCGTTTGCCCTGACCACGGAGACCAGCATCATGCCGCCGGAAAACGATTACGGCAAGATCGGCGCCAACTTGACCATGCGCGAGCTGCCCTTCATGTCGACTTTTACCCTGAGCGGCAGCTATGCCAAGCTGGAGGATGATTTTTCCATCTCCGAATTGAATCTCACCGCGCCGCTGGACTTAAACAGAGCAACCTTTGACGGCGAGATCATTTACACTAATCTCGCAGCGGTGCTGGTCAGCCAGCCCACCAGGGAACTCGATGCCCGACTCTATTACCGGTATACGGATAAGGAAAACAACTCCGATATCATCGCCTATGATAACGGCCTGGGCACCATTGAAAGCAATGCCACCGATCTCTTTGATTACAGCAAGGATGATGCGGGGATCGATATCGGCTACAAGCTGCCCTGGCGCTCCAAAGCAGAAATAGGCTATGAATATCAGTATGTTGACCGGCACAACCGGCCGGATGCGGACAACAATACCGACAATACCGTCTACCTTCAGCTGAAGAACTCCATGTCTGAATATGTCACGGCCAAACTGAAGTATTCACATCTGGAGCGGGATACGGACACTGACTTTGATCTGACCGGGGTAACCGACACCGATGCCGAGTATATAGTCCAGTATGTCCAGCGTTACGATGTCACGGACAAAAGCAGGGATGCGGTCAAACTCACCCTGGAATTCTATCCCCTGGATACCCTTGATCTCGGCCTGGACTACAGCTACATCATCAACGACTATGACAAGGTCGTCCTGGGCAGGACCGAGGACAAGCGGCATCAGGTGTATCTGGACTTCCTCTGGCACGGCTACAGCCTGTTCAACCTGAGCGGTTTTGCCGGTTATGAATACACGAAGGCCGAGGCGGATCATTACAACTTTGCCGCAGGCTCGGGTACGCCGCCCCAGTTGGCCGATCCCACGGTAAATGACGGCAATGCCGCCTCCTACCTGTGGAACCAGGAGATAAAGGATAATTTCTGGACCTATGGCCTGTCCACCCAGGTGCGGCTGATGGAGGACATCTTAAAGCTTATCGTCTCCTGGGAATACCAGAAGTCCGACGGCAAGAGCACCTTCACCAGCCAGGGCGACACAGCCTTGCAGGATCTCGAACCCTATGACGACTACAGCAAGAAACGGCTGGAGGCAAAGCTGGTCTATGCCTTCAGCAAACAGCTCGACCTCAATCTGGGCTATGTGTTTGAGAAGTATACCTATAGAGACCTCCAGTACGAGGGCTACAGCTATATACCCAATAGCGGCACCTACCTGTCCGGAGCCTATGCAGACCACGACTATGAAGCTAATATCGGTTATCTGACAGTTCGCTACGGTTTCTAAGAAAAACCACCATCCGGGATGGGGGCAATCTTTGCCCCCATCCCCTCTTTGATTTCGTAACCTTTCTCCGCTCTCCAACCTGCGCGGCTAAGCCCAAGTCCTGCCAGACCGGATTGTCTTGTGAAAGTGGATTTCAACCACCTCAACCGTCTCATTTCCTGTATCTATTGCGACCTGGTTGTTGCATAAAAAAGAAAGTACAAACAGATGATTACCCGCAGAGAAGGTATCTTGCCGTTCGACAGGATCTTTGGCGCGAAAATTGAAATAAACTATTGCGAAGGTGAGAATATTGCTATTGCCGGCTGCCTGATAAGTTGTTTTGCCGGATCGCCTGTGCCGGGGAGTGCTCTTGCCGGGCATTGCCGGCCACGATTGCGGCATAGCAGAAATCATGACATCAACGGCATAATGCCTTAAAACAGGAAAAAGGAGTGATGAACCATGGGACTCAACGATGAAATAAATAAAGCAGTGAATTGGGATACCGTGTGTGTGGACATGGAGGACAGTCTCCGGGTTGCCATTGAAAAGATGAGTGCCAGTAAAACAGCGGCCCTGGCGGTAAAATTAGGCGATGAGGTGGTTGGCGTGCTGACGGATTCGGATTTAATGATGTGTGTTGACCGTAGCGAGGACCTGGATATCACCAAGGCCTCCAGATGCATGACTCCCTGTGAAATGATCACCACCGAACGTTCGAAATTGCCCTGCGTGCAGATTGATTCAACCAAGACCGTGAAAACCGCCCTTGGCGTATTGAATCTGGCCGGGGTCCACCACCTGCTGGTTTCCGGCGAGGATGAGCGGGTCGGTCTTGTCTCCATTGTCGACCTGTTGAAGCTGGCCATCGCATAGCCCCGCGGTTGACTAACCCGTTGTAAAAAATAACTGTAATATCCCAATACTGTGATCGGCACAAGGGGCCATAGCCAAATGGTTAGCGATGTAATGGATAAGTGGCAACGGCGCCTGAAATTCGTAGACGAAGCTGGGCAACGGACGATGCCGGTCATTGCCAGCCAAGCCTTGGCGCAAAAGCGAACAGGCGATATTTGCAGACGAAAAAACCGGGTTGCCCGTTAAAAGGGCGGGCCGGTTTTTTTGACTTTTCCTGCCATTATCTTGCCGCTTTGTCTTGCGAAATTTACAAATGCGAGTTACGTTTTTTTGAGCTTTTATTAAGTCTTGAGCTGCTTTTCAGTTCCTTTTTCAGTAGACCCTGTGCAGATATGAAGGAGAATTACCATGCAATCCACCCTGCAGAGAATCACCCCTTTCCTATGGTTCGATGATCAAGCCGAAGAGGCAGCGCTTTTTTTACATCTCGATTTTTGAAAATTCTAAAATCGTGACCATTTCCCATTATGGAAAAGAAGGGGCGGAGGCTTCCGGTAGGCCGAAGGGCACGGTAATGACCATGTCCTTCCAACTCGCTGGCCAGGAATTTGTGGCGTTGAACGGCGGGCCTTATTTTAAATTCACGGAGGCAATTTCATTTCTCGTCAATTGCGAGTCACAGGATGAAGTAGACTATTACTGGGGAAAACTCTCCGAGGGCGGAAACCCACAGGCTCAGCAATGCGGCTGGTTGAAAGACAAATACGGTGTATCCTGGCAGATAGTTCCCATGGTGCTGAGTGAAATGTTGAGCGACCCTGATCCTGAAAAATCGCGGAGGGTTATGCAGGCAATGCTGCAAATGAAGAAAATTGAAATTGAAACCTTAAAAATAGCGGCTGCCGGACCGGGCATGGCATAGTCCGGTTTCGCTCGATTGATCAATCCACCAGAAGGAGAAATAACCATGGACCACCCAGCACGCAAAGGCCGTGATCACGAATGGCTGGATTACTATAAGCAGTTCCGCTATTTCTCCGCCGAGGCCGTGCGGGATGGCTGTTATCCCCGAATCATGGAACATGAGGAGCCGGCGGAGAAGTCCATTGTCCTGGTCCATGGCCTCACCGACTCGCCGTATTTCTTGACCGCAATTGGGGACTATTTCTTTAAAAAAATGGGATATAACGTCTATCTGCCACTCCTGCATTTTCATGGACTCAAGGAACCACAGGGGATGGAAGGTGTTAAGCTGAAAGAGTGGAAAGCCAACGTGGACTTCGCGGTGGAGGTGGCTGCGGCAAAATCCGCCAAGGTCAGTATCGGCGGATTATCCACGGGAGGAACACTGAGCTTTTATACCGCTGTCAAAAACAAAAAAATCAATGGCACCCTGTATCTCTTTTCAGCAGCGCTGGATCTCGCGGGTGGTATTGGCGGATTAGTCGGTGAGTTGAAAGAGCGGTTGCTGCGCACCTTCATGGCCGACGTGTTGGATAATGACAAACACCTGATCGGTGCCAATCCCTATCGCTACTGCCGCATGGACATGGATGGCGCCCGGGAATTGTCCAAGATGATCAAGGAAACCGACACACTGATCAAACATTTCAATCCGAAAAAACCATTCCCTAAACGGGTCTTTGCTGCCCATTCCGAGAGTGATAGCACGGCAAATATCACCGGCATCGAAGACCTGCAGAAGGTATCGATACCTGATCGGTTCACCTTTTTCCGCATCCCCGAGGCTGTCGGGGTATCCCATGCCAGCCTGGTATTGAAGGACCCGATTTATGCGAGCAATGCCTCCCCGGGTGATGCGCCGCTGGAAAAGGCCAACCCGCAGTTTCAGGAGATGATGGCGGCCATGGCGGTCATGGGCTAGTCGTGCGGGAGATATGTTCGGCGGTTGAACATGGAAGTGCCGTTCAGGAGAACCTCAAAGACGATAACCGACCAGGCCGGGGCGCCGAGTGTGACGATGATCCCCATCTTGATTCCCATGGAGAGGAGAATCATGGGCTGGCGTAAGCCTGGGGACATCACCCTGAAAGTCGCCGATATCCTTCAGCCCCGGGGGATCAACTTCGTCCATGCCGCGGCCCTGGAGGTGGAGCCGGAGTCACGCCGGGTGCGAACCGGCCTTGGCGAACTCAGCTATGATTATCTCGTCGTGTCCACCGGTCCCCAACTCGCCTTTGATGAGATTCCCGGCCTGGGGCCGGACAAGGGCCACACCGACTGCACCTTCACCATCGATCATGCGGTGCGGACCGGCAGGAATTGGCAAGCGATTCTGGACAATCCCGGACCGGTAGTGGTGGGCTCGGCCCAGATGGTGAGTTGTTTCGGTCCGTCCTACGAACTGGCCTTTGAAATGGATGCCGAGTTATCAGCCAGGGCAGCGACGGCAAAAAAACAAAACGGTCTTCGGCACTCACCGCCGTCACCTCAGCCTGGCGGCCCAGCAGTCTCTTCAGCTCCAGGGCCGCGGTCAGCCCGCCGAAGGAACCGCCCAGCACAACGATTTTCACCATGATTACTTTCTCCTCAGAAGACCAGGTTCATGTCCGCCGGGATGACGGTGCCGGTGTAATAGGTCTCCGGGTCGGCCAGGGCCACCCCTTCGATGAAGTCGTCCTCCTTAAATTCAAAGACCGCCTTGTTTAAGGGGCAGGCGAGCAAGGTGGCCCCTTCCATGTGCAGCATGAGCAGCATATCCTCCGGGGTCGGCAGGTTCATGGCCTCCATGCGGGCCTTGACCTTTTTCTGCTCCTCCTCCGGCTGGTCCGGCAGGCATTTGAGCTGGCTGATCTTGTCCTTGTGCACCGCGTTGATCCCCCGCGAGCCGAAAAAGATCGTGACCTCGGCCCCGGCCCGTTGCAGGCTGATGGCGGTCATCAGGCCGTTAAAGACCTGGCAGAGTTCGTCGTGGAAGATCATGATCGACACCTTTTTCTTTCCTGTCATAACGTTACCTCCTTTTGCCGCAGTGCGGCCTGCGCCTTTATGATCTCAATGCGTGTCATTATGTAATATCGCATTCGCAGGCCCTTAATAGCCGAACTTATCGTTAATCTCGGCGATGGCCTCTGACGGCACTTTGTGTTTCATCAGGATATCCTTGACGTGGTTGATAAAACATTTCCGGCGTGCCGCCGGCATGTCATGATCAATCCCCCTGCTGATGTACCCGGAAATCAGGGTGTTGATGTCAACATCCTTGGCGGTAACCATGTCATGCAGCGTGTCCATGATTTTGACGGGCAATTTAATGGTGAGACCAACAGCGGCCTTGTCGTGAGTTGATGTCGTGGTGTTCATGGCTGTTTCCTCCTTGCCTGCGATAAATAAATAAGTGTTTATATGTTAATATATAAATAAGTTGTTTTCGCTGAATGTCAAGATGAAAAAACACGGCTAAAGAATACCGCATGTCCCAGGGAGTTTTCTCCCGCCAACTGTATACCTTGTCGTATATTGGCAGAGGTGAAGAGAAGATAAGGGGACGGGCCGCCGAAAGGGCGGGTATCGTCCACCAGCAGGTCTAAGGGAAGTTGGGCCGGAAGGGAGGAACCAATATCGTGGGATTTTTCATACAGCCGCATGAATCCCATTTTCAGACGACGCCCTGGGCAATTGCCGCAACGGCACAGCTTCTGATCGCCAGCTGCCGGGAATTACTGTATTTTCTCCCGGCGCATTTTTCGGGCAATCTTTGGCAGAAAAAACGAAAAAATAAATAGGGAAACAGAGAGATAGGTCTGCCAGCTGTTGAGCCGGCTCCAGTCGCCGCTGGCCCATACCTGCCGGAGGGTGCCGATAAAAAAGGTGAGAATAAAAGTGCCTGCCAGAATGCCAATCCCCGTACCCAGCAGATAATCGCCGAATTTTACCCTGGTGAGCCCCATGCCGAAATTCATCGGGGTGAAGGGGAAATAAGCAAGCCGCAGGTACAGGACGGTGGCAAAGCCGTTTCGCCCGATTGCCTCGTCGTATTTTTGCAAACGAGGTCCGACAAGCGAGGCGGCGAAATCCCTGCCAAGATAGCGGCCGATGAGAAAGGCGCCGGCCGCTCCCAGCATCGCTCCCAGCCAGACATAGACAAAACCCTGATAGGGTCCGAATACGGCCGCGCCCACCGCGGTGAGCAGAGTGCCCGGCACAAAAAGGCATACGCCGGCCGCATAGAAGAAAATATATGCCGCCGGCGCCCAGATGCCGGTTGTCTCCAGCATGGCATTGACCTGCGCCGGGGACAGATACTCTTTTGCCGGAGTGTAGCGCACCAGGACGATCGCGGCGCCGATAAAAAGCACCAGGACCGCCGCCTTGAGCGCGCCTCGGCCTTTTGTTTTCCCGTTTTGCCCGGTGTTTGTTTTCATTTGTTTCATACCTGTCGACTGATCAGCGGCCGAACAGGCGGCCCAATACGCCTTTCTTTTCCTCCGGCGCCGGTTCCGGCAGGCCAAGCTGGCGGCAGATGGCCATCTCGACCGTATGGTCGTCAACGTCCTTGCCTTCGGTGAGGATTTCCTCTCCCACCATGACGGCCGGAGCAACCGGCAGATCGAGGGCGAAATATTCGTCGGTCAGATATTCGGCCTTTGGCCGAGAATTTACTTCAATTTCAATGTCGTACTTAGTGCCCAGCCTGGGCATCATCTTGTTGAAATGTTTTCACGGGCCGCCGTTGGGCTCGTTTAAGAAAAATCGTACTTTCAGCATGGTATCCTCCCTTTTCACCACAGAGCGCGCAGAGATTTTTTTTAAGTACAGTTAGTTGTCTCTGTGGGCTCTGTGCTCTCCGTGGTTAATTTTCAGTGTTTACGAATTCATCCTGATTCGTTCATTTTCCCGCCAGGCGCTGGCTGAGAATCTTTTCCAATTCCTGTTCGTCGATATCCCGGCCCTCGACTATGACGTCGCCGCCGATCATGATGGCCGGCGCCTTGGGCAGACCAAGGTCGGCGTAGGCCAGGCTCTGGTATTCGTGGCGCGGCCTTTCGATAACCTCGAAGGGTATGTCAAATTTTTCGCCCAACCTGGTCAACATTTGCTTGAAATGGCTGCAACTCTTGCCGTTCGGGTCGTTTAGAAAAAATCGAACTTTCTGCATGGTGTCCTCCTCTATTGAATTTTCTCCAGCCACTGCATAAACTCGGGCGGCGGCATGAAATCCACCAGCCGCATGTCATGCCGCTCGCTGCCGTTTGGGTCCAGGAAAACAACGGTTGGCACGCCCTTGACCTCATAGTCCCTGACGAGCTGCTGGTAGACAGGGTTGTCGCCGGCGGTGAGATCGATTTTCACCATGACGAAGTCGGCGGATTTCTCGACCACCGCCGGATCGTGAAAGGTAATCTCGTCAAGCTCCCGGCAGGGTGCGCACCAGGTGGCATAGAAATCGATGATCACCGGCCGGCCCGCGGTTTTTGCCTGGTCGAGAAGCTCCGGCGAGTAGGACTGCCAGGCAACCCCGGGCCCCCGCAACAGCCAGGATACGGCCAGAAAAACGGCCAGCGCGATCCCGGCCGCGCCGACCCCTTTTTTTATCCAGGCAAAGGACAGGAAGGCGGCCTTGGTCCTGTCAAGCCAGCCGAGATGGAGACCGGCGGCCAGGGCGAGCAGGACATAGAGCGCGACGCTGATTGCCTTCGGCAGCAGGGGCCGGATAAAATAGGCGGCCATGCCCACCAGCACCCAGCCCATCGCCTTCCTCACCCAGTTCATCCATTCGCCGGAGCGGGGCATTTTCTCCAGCTTGCCGGAGAACATGGCAAGGATGAACAGGGGCAGGCCAAGTCCGAGACTCAGGGTGAAAAAAATGGTGAAACCGAAAACAGGATCCGCCGTGCTGGCCACCCAGGTAAGCAGGCCGAGCACGAAGGGGCCGATACACGGCGCCGCCACCACCCCGAGGGTCATGCCCATGAAGAAGGTGCCGAAATAGCCGGCATAATTTTTCGAGGCGGCCTGGGTCAGGCCGCTGGGCAGGCGCAGCTCCCAGAAGCCGAAAAGACTGCTGGCAAAAACAAGCAGCACCGCGGCAACGGTGGCCAGCACCCAGGGGTTCTGCAGCATGGCGCCCATGAGGCCGCCGGTCGTGGCGGCCACCACACCAAGAATGGAATTGGTCATGGCCAGGCCGATGATGTAAAAGAAGCCGTGGGCCAGCAGTTTCCCCTGGCCCTGGCCGCTGCGGCCGCCGAAATAGGAAACGGTGATGGGGATGAGCGGATAGACGCAGGGGGTCAGATTGAGCGCCATGCCGCCCAGAAAGATGCCGGCCAGGGTGAGCGCCAGGGTCCAGCCCCGCATGGTCCCTGGTGTTGCCGCGGGTGAGGGGCGAATCACCCCATCCTGCCCGGTTGCTGCGGTGGTCGCCGTGGGCAGGCCCTTGGTCTGCCACTCGGGAAAGCCCAGCGGATCACGGTAAATATTGGTGTAACCAAGCGAGACAGCCACCCGGGCTGCCGAGTCACTGCGGACTCAGGCCAGGCCTGCTCAGTAAAAGACAATATGTTTCTCTTTGTCCGGGCCGAGGAACTGCTCCAGCTCGCCGCGCCTGGTCAGGCGGGAAAGCCAGGTGGGCTCCATGGGAAAGTTCACCGCACCCGCAATGTGGCCCGCCGCATACTCCCATTCCTGCCGGGTATCCACCATCAATATGCTGGCAGGTTCGCGGCTGACCATGCTCCACAGCTCATCGGTTGTGATCAACTTATAGCCGCCCCGCTCCGCCTCTTTCTTCACCTCGGCCATGGTGGCGGCGCATGCCGTGCCCATGCCCGTGACGCCGCTTACGGCAAGCAGCAAGATGATGAACCAGAATCTTTTCATTGTCCGCCTCCTTCTAGTTGGTCTTCCCGCCGGAGTTTGGCCAGCAGGAAATCAGCGCCGCTTTTTGAGAGACCCAGGTTGTCGGCCAGCTCTGCTGCGTCGCCTTTGGGATGCTGCCGCAGGTAGTCCTTCACCTCGTCCTCCAGTTCATCAAGCCAGCTCTCAAAAAGCACCAGGATATCGGGATCGGTGACCGCCATCAGCTGCTTGGATTGAGCCACCTTGTGCACCAGACTCTGGCACATATGCGTTGGGTCGACACCTTCGCCCATGCATTCGGCCAGTCAGAGATTCACCATGCTGGAAACCTTGTCCCCGTCCGGCCCATTCATCAGGCCGGTCACAAAACCGACCGCGGTCTCCTCATCAAGATGCGCGAGGATTTTCTTGAGTTGCGGCGTTAAAGCCGCCAGTGCCTCACCCGGCTCCATGGTGTCAAGAATTTGCTGTAGTTCCTTCATCATTCACCTTTTTATCGTTAAAATGCTGTCCGGTTGGTCAGCAGGTCTGTTGCCAGGCCGGTTAAGTCCATCAGGATTGTCATGATGCGCTGGTCGGCCAGTTCATAATAGATGAACGGGCCGCTGCGCTCCACGTTCACCAGCAGCGCCCGCTTGAGTTCCTTGAGATGGTGTGACACCAGGGGTTGGGAAATGCCCAGTTCCTCGACAATCCGGGAAACCGATTTTTTCCCTTGCGTCAGGCTCAGGATGATGCGCAGCCGATTTTCATCGGCAAGTGCTTTGGCCACGAAGGCGGCAGCCTGCAGACCGGCCGGCGTCGCGGCCTTGGTGGTTAGGGTGTTTTCCAACGGTGTCTCCATGCGGGTTTGTTTGCTGGTCAATGAGCAAACCGGAACATTTGGTGGGGTATATCGAATAAGTAAATGTTTATATGTTTGTTCGTTTCTGTCAAGTTAAAAAGTAAAAAATTTGCAAATCGAGAAATTCATCACCGAGAGCACAGGGCTCACTAACTGCAATAAAAAATATTTCTCGGTGATCTCGGTGTGCTCTGAGGGGAAAGAGACTTTTTAGGATTGCATCAGCATTTTTCCTGCCATTTTATAGCAGTTTTTTTCTTGCAAAAATAACAAATGCGAGGTTTGTTTTTCTTCACATTTACTCAGCTTTCATGAAACTCAACCTGCTGGGAGAGAAAAAATGAGGAATAAAGAAGATGAAGAGAAAACCGGTCAATGTCAATGCCGGCGGGGCTTTACCCTGCGCGGCTTTCTAACCTCGGTGGGGGTGGGGGCCATGGCGGCCCTTGCCACCACCGGCAAGCTTTCCTCGGCTAAGGAGGCCTCAAGCGCCGAACTTGCCGCCGAGAAGGCGGTGGTGGTCACCCTCACGGTCAATGACCGGTCCCACCAGCTGCTGGTGGAGCCGCGCTGGTCGCTGCTTCATGTGTTGCGGGAGCATCTCGGCCTGACCGGCACCAAGGTCGGCTGCGAGCGGGGTGAATGCGGCGCCTGCACGGTGCTCATCGATGATCTGCCCCGTTATGCCTGTCTCACCCTGGCCGTGGAGCTGGAGCAGGCACCCTTGGTGCTGATGTCATTTTCGAGGCGGCCGCGGCGGCAATGGCCAAGGCCTCGCCGTTAAGAAAAAACGGCTACAAGATCCATCTCTTTCAGGGCATGCCGGAGGACGATAAAAAAAGGCCGACATTATTGTTTGCGATGTCGGCCCTTTTGCTTTCTGCAGGCTGGGTGCGCTTCCCCAGTCAGATTGTGATTATAAAAAAATCATGGCCGGATGATTTCGCAGTCACATTCCGCATCACTGATGTTCAGCAGCAGGAATTTCACATTAAAACCGTTATTAACCAGCTCATTGTATGCCATATCAGCTCGCGCACCGGTGGAGCAGTGGACATAGATTTTTTTATCTTTGGGCAGTTCATTCATTCTGGCGGACAGTTCATCAAGGGGGATGTTGATGGTATTCTTGAACATACCCAGTTCGGCAACTTCTTCCTTGGTTCGCGCATCAACGATGACCGCGTCTTTGTCTTCTCCTGTTGCGGCCTTTCTGAAGTCAGCAACCGACACTTCTCCTTTGCCGAGTTTGCGCACCCATTTAATCTCGGTATTGAAAATCGGCCCCGTTTCGACAGGCTCGCCGGCCAAGAGCCAGCCGTTAAATCCACCCTCAACGAGAGAAACAAAATTAAATCCCTCTTCGCGCGTGTCGATGACCGCATCCATCACCTCGTCATCTCCATAAAGGACAATCGGGGCGTTGCGGGGAACATCATCCAGCCTGTCTTCGAGATCCTCGTAGGGCACACTGTATGCCCCCTTGATCCTTGCTTGTACCGCTATCGCGCTTGGTCGTATATCAACAAGCACCACATTGCCGGTTTTAATGAAATTGTTGGTTGAATAGGTGGGCAGATTAGCCTTGGACCAGGCAGGTTCACCATCAAGGTATACGAGGATGTTCTTATAGCCTAATTTTTTCGCCAGACCGGCGTTAGTAGTTGACATGCCTCACGTGGGCCCTCCGCAGTAAAATACAATCAGCTTGTCTTTATTCAGGGGCAGTGCAGCGGCCTGCTTTTTCTGCAGGAGAGCAACCGGGATGGATACCGCACCGGGAAGGTGGGATTGCCCATACCTGCTTGCAGGCCGCGCATCCACCAGAAACATATCAGTATGGTTTTTTAACAATTCCTGCAGTGTCTCTGTCTTTATTTCCGTGACCCCCTCTGGCAATTTAGCCAGTTTGGGTTTGATCTCGGTCGCATATTTATTGTTTCCCCGCATTTCAAACTTGATGATCGCGGCGTGTCCTTTGACGGCTTGGTCAACCCCTTTGGTCTGCTCGTCAAACTTGAGCATCATGGTTTTTACCTGATCGCCTTTGCCTACTTCGATGGAAACAGTTTTCGCCTTCTCTGATTTACCTACTATCTGCCCTGTATATACATTCGCTTCTTTCTGCTGTGACTGCTGCGTCTGCTGGTTCACGGATGGTTTTCCTCCCTGATCTGCAGCAAAGGCGGGATTGATCAGGGCGACCATCAGGCACAATGGTACTAATTTCAGAAACGTTTTTCTCATGAAGAATCTCCTAAAGTATTGGGTGAAAATAAATCAGTTAATTAATTATATATAATAATGAAAAACAGATGTTGCGTATAGTTATTTTTTACAGAAAATGAGAGGTTTAGATGGGGGTTAGGCAAAATGGGATAGTTTGGTGCGCCGCGGTGGCAAGGTCAGACCTGAAACCGGCAGAAAACTGAAGCTGAGGTTCAGCCGCCACTGCTGCGCATTTGACGCGTTTCAACGCGTTTATAACTGGCTTGCCTGTGGTTAATTACCAAAAGAAGAGATATCGCCGGAAAATGGAACTGCGCAGCAGCCTTGACGGAGAAATACGTCAAAAAACAGGCAAATTTGGCAATTTTTCAAAGAACAACGAGAACGCTGTCCCAATTTATCAGCAATACGTCAGCAATGTATAAATTTTAGCAGTTGCGGTGCTGAAAATTTTTCGCGGCCGCCAATTTTTACGGGGAAGCCAGGATGTCTCACTGATTCAGGTAATTTTTTCAAATCGGCGCAATCCTTTTGTGCGGTGAAAAAGCTTGCGAACGCCTGCGGAAACGGGTAGTTTGGAATATTGTTTGCAGTTAATTTTTTCATTATTTTGCTTGTTTTTTTAGGGGAGAAATATGTCAATAAACTATCTTTTTACCTCAGAGTCTGTTTCTGAAGGTCATCCTGATAAGGTCGCAGATCAGATTTCTGATGCTGTTCTGGACGGCATTCTGGCACAGGACAAATTTGCCAGGGTTGCCTGTGAAACCTTGGTTACCACGGGTATGGTGATCATCGCAGGAGAGATAACCACCACAGCCTGGGTGGATATGCCACAGATTGTCAGGGATACGATCAGGGAAATCGGCTACAATTCTTCTGAGATGGGTTTTGATTCCCAGTCCTGTGCCGTTTTGACCAGTATCGATAAACAGTCTCCCGATATTGCCATGGGCGTTAATGAAGGAACAGGACTTGATCTTGATCAGGGCGCCGGTGATCAGGGGCTCATGTTCGGCTATGCCTGTTCGGAAACAAAAGTGTTGATGCCCATGCCCATCATCTATGCCCACCGGTTGATGAAGCGACAGGCGGAGGTACGCAAAAACGGCCGCCTTCCCTGGCTCCGTCCTGACGGCAAGAGCCAGGTGACCATCGAATATGAGGATAACTGTCCCAAGAGAATTGAAGCGGTTGTTCTCTCCACCCAGCATAATGCCATTGTGGATTATGAGGATCTGAAAGAAGGGGTGATGGAGGAAATCATCAAACCGGTGCTGCCCCCGAACATGATTGATAAAAACACCAAGTTTTTCATTAATCCCACCGGCCGTTTTGTTATCGGCGGACCTGTCGGCGACTGCGGAGTCACCGGCCGCAAAATCATTGTCGACACCTATGGCGGCAGGGGATCCCACGGCGGTGGGGCCTTCTCGGGCAAGGATCCTTCCAAGGTTGATCGTTCCTCCTCCTATATGGGGCGTTATGTCGCCAAAAATATCGTAGCCGCAGGTCTTGCCACCGAGGTTGAGGTGCAGGTGGCCTATGCCATCGGTATTTCCCAACCGGTATCCATCAATATCGATACCTTCGGCACCGGCAAGATCAGCAATGAGAAGATCAGGGAACTGGTCATGGCCCATTTTGATCTGCGGCCCAAGGCGATTATTCAGCATCTTGATCTGTTGCGGCCGATTTATAAGAAAACTGCGGCATACGGTCATTTCGGCCGGGAGCGCAGCGAATTTACCTGGGAAAAAACCGACAAGGCAGATATCCTGCGGGATGCTGCCGGTATTAAAGGAAATAAATAATGAGTGAATTTACTGATTATAAAGTAGCTGATATGGGTCTTGCCGGATGGGGCCGCAAGGAGGTCGCCATTGCGGAAACGGAAATGCCGGGTCTGATGGCGGTGCGTAAAGAGTATGCCGGCCAGAAACCACTGAAAGGCGCACGAATCGCCGGCTGCCTGCATATGACCATCCAGACTGCGGTGCTGATGGAAACCCTGGTGGAACTCGGCGCCGAGATTCGCTGGTCTTCATGCAATATCTTCTCCACCCAGGATCATGCCGCAGCGGCCATGGCTGCTGCAGGCCTTCCTGTCTTTGCCTGGAAGGGTGAAAACGAGGAGGAGTTCTGGTGGTGTATTGACCAGACCATTTTTGGGCCGGATAACTGGCGGCCGAATCTGATTCTTGACGACGGCGGTGATCTCACCCAGATCATGCATGAGAAGTATCCGGAATTGATGAAGGATATAAAGGGCATCAGTGAGGAGACAACCACCGGTGTGCACCGGCTCAATGAGATGATGCGGGACGGCAAATTGCTTGCCCCGGCATTCAATGTCAATGATTCCGTGACCAAATCCAAATTCGATAATCTCTACGGCTGCCGCGAATCCTTGATTGACGGCATCAAACGGGGCACCGATGTGATGGTTGCAGGGAAAACCGCGGTGGTTTGCGGTTACGGCGATGTCGGCAAGGGCTGTGCCCAGGCCCTGCGGGGGATGGGCGCCACCGTGCTGATCACCGAGATCGATCCCATCTGCGCCCTGCAGGCGGCCATGGAAGGCTATCGGGTGGTCACCATGGAAGAGGCGGCCCCGGTGGGCGAGATCTTTGTCACCTGCACCGGCAATCTCAGGGTCATCAACCGAGCCCATATGGACGTCATGAAGGATCAGGCAATTGTCTGCAATATCGGCCATTTTGACAGTGAAATTGATATCGCCTCCATCCGAAATCTGACCTGGGAAAATATCAAACCCCAGGTTGATCATGTCATCTTCCCTGATGGCAAAAGGATCATTGTCCTGGCTGAGGGCCGCCTGGTGAACCTTGGCTGCGCCACCGGTCACCCCAGTTTCGTCATGAGTAACTCCTTCACCAATCAGGTGATGGCCCAGATTGAACTGTGGAAATACAGCGATAAGATGGAGAATAAGGTCTATTTCCTCCCCAAGCATCTTGATGAAAAGGTGGCGCGTCTGCATCTGCAGAAAATCGGCGTCCATCTTACCACTCTGACCAAGGAGCAGGCTGACTATATCGGTGTGCCTGTGAGCGGCCCTTATAAGCCGGATTATTACCGTTACTAAGGTGAGTGCCTGATGTCCCTGCCTGATTTCATCACCTGGTTTCTTGACCCTGCCCACTATGATCATCCGGTGGACAGGGTTGAGCTGGTGCAGACCCATATCTCCTATGTTCTGCTGGCCGGGGATTTCGTTTATAAGTTCAAGAAACCGGTCAACTTCGGTTTCCTGGATTTCACCACCCTGGACAAACGTCATCATTACTGCCAGCAGGAGTTGCTGCTAAACCGCCGTCTCTGCCCGGACATCTATCTTGATGTTTTTTCGGTCTTCCGGCAGGGCGCAGGTTTTACTTTCGGCGGTACAGATGAACCTGTTGATTATGGGGTCAGGATGAAGATGATGCCCCAGGAGCGGATGATGGGCCGGATGATTGAAAGGGGCGAGCTGAGCACGTCCCATATCAACGACATCGTCGCAACCCTGGTGCCGTTCTATAAACGGGCAGCTGGCGGGGGAGAGATCGCAAGCTTCGGCACGGCCCAGGCCGTGGGCGTCAATGTGCTGGAAAACTTTGACCAGACCAGGGGTTTTATCGGCAAGGGGGCACTTGAGCAGAGTCAGTTTGATGCCATCAGCAGTTATGCCCGCGCTTTTCTGCATAATGAATCCCTTTTTCTGGAGCGCAGTGCAAACCGGGTGAAAGACTGCCACGGTGATCTGTATTCGGCCAATATCTGTCTAGCTGACAAGGTCTATATTTTTGACTGCATCGAGTTCAATGAACGTTTCCGCTACTGTGATGTGGCAAGCGATGTGGCCTTTCTGGCCATGGATCTCGATTTCCATGGTTTAAAGACACTTTCCGACTTCTTCATTGACCGTTTTGTGGCGGCAAGCGGGGACACCGGGCTGCTTGCCGTGTTGCCCTTTTATAAATGTTACCGGGCTTATGTGCGCGGCAAGATTGGTTTGTTTACCGCCCATGCGCCTGAGGTAGACGAGAGAACCCGCAACAGTGCCCTGGTCCAGGCGGAAAAATATTTTCTGCTGGCCGAGAAATATGCCGGCTAGCCTCTTTGTCTTCATGGGGTTGATTGCCAGCGGCAAGAGCACCCTGGCCCGAGGCCTGGCCAAGCAGTTCTCATTACCCTATTTCAACACGGATGTTGTACGCAAGGAACTGTCCGGCAAGATGCCTGAGTCCCGCCAGGGAAGCCCCTTGAACCAGGGCATCTACACCCCGGAATTCACCCGCATGACCTATGATGCTCTGCTTGGTCATGCCAGAAGAGAGCTGAGCGGGAACCAGTCCGTGGTGCTTGACGGCTCCTATCATAAGCGGAGTGAGCGTGAGCGGGTGGCGCAGTGTGCCGCTGAATGGGGTGCCTCTCTTTTTTTCATCCTCTGCCAATGTGATGAGGAGGAAACAGCGCGGCGCCTGGCAATGCGCGCCAGAAATCCGCAGGCCGTATCCGACGGCACCTGGGAGATCTTCCAACGGCAGAAGGAGAGTTTCGAGTTCCCCGACGAACTGCCGGGCAATTCCCTGATCGTTTTCGACACCAAAGGTTCAGCTCCGCAACTGCTGCAAAAATTCGTCTCAATTTTGTCAGAAAGTCACGCTGTTTGATCCTCTGAATCTCATTTCAGTCACCTCTCGCCCATCCTTTTCTTTTTAGAGTTTTCAGTTTCCCCTTCTTTGCTTTTTCTGCGTTGCTCGTGCCTCTTTCATGTAGTTTTGATGAATAGCTTGCCGCCGTATTTCGGCAAAAGATGATATCATGGTAACTATCTAAAAATATTGGCTGGTTGACTAAAATCTCTGATAGAATAGAATGATAAGAAAAATAATCTTCTCATTTTTACCGTAACTTGTCTGCTGTGGGGTGCATTGGCCGCAGAGGGGAAGGTGGCACTGAATGTCGGAAAATTTAAAAAACGGTGAACCGGATAACGACCCTTGCCAGGACGTCATCATGGGCAAAACTGCGGATAATGATTGCCGGCAGGTGACAGGGCAAGAGAAAGAAAAAGGGAGCAGGCTCTTCAGCCAGACCATCTTTTATGACTGGTGCAAGGCTTGCGGCATCTGTATTGCTTTCTGCCCGCAACAGGTTTTCAGCAGAAATGAACAGGGCAAGCCGGTGGTGGCCCAGCCTGATGCATGTGTCGGCTGCGGTTTCTGTGAAATTCATTGTCCCGACTTTGCCATAACCATTACCGAATGCCAATCGGGAGCGGAACAGCACAAGAAAACAGTTGAGAGCACAGAGGCTGGAGAGGCAAATGGTGAGTGATAAAATTGGACCGCGTCAGCTCCTGCAGGGAAATGAAGCCATTGTTGAAGGTGCTCTGGCCGCGGGCTGTCGTTTTTTTGCCGGGTATCCCATTACCCCGGCCTCGGAGATCGCTGAGCTGATGTCCCTTCGCCTGCCTGCGCTCAATGGCACCTTTATCCAGATGGAAGATGAGATAGCCGGCATGGGCGCCATCATCGGCGCTTCGCTGGCCGGGGTTAAGAGCCTCACGGCAACCAGCGGTCCGGGCTTTTCCCTGCTGCAGGAAAACCTTGGTTTTGCCTGTGCAGCGGAGGTGCCCTGTGTGGTGGTCAATGTCATGCGGGCCGGTCCCAGCACCGGGCTGTCCACCAGCCCTGCCCAGGGCGATGTCATGCAGGCCCGATGGGGCACCCATGGTGATCATCCGGTAATCGTGCTGGCCGTCTCAACCGTGAACGATTGTTTTACCATTATTGTCCAGGCCTTTAACCTGGCCGAGAAGTACCGGGTGCCGGTGATTGTGCTGTCGGATGAGATCGTGGCCCATACCAGGGAAACCGTTGTCCTGACCGATCCGGCCGGCATCACGGTCATTGACCGTACCCGCCCCGCTGTGCCCCCGGAGTGGTATATTCCCTATGAAGACAACAGCCGCGGGGTGCCTGCCATGGCTGCCATGGGCAGCGGCTACCGGCACCACGTCACCGGGCTCATCCATGATGTGCGCGGCTTTCCCACCGAGCGGCCCGAGGAGGTGGACGCCTTTATCCGCCGGCTGTTCCGCAAGATCACCAATGGCTTTGCTGAAATCCAGATGACTAATCCGGTCATGCTGGAGGATGCGGAAATTGCCGTGATCGCCTACGGCGCAGTGTCCCGTTCCGCCCTGCGGGCCGTCAGGCTGGCCAGAAGCCAGGGGATCAGGGCCGGTCTGCTGCAGCTCATTACCCTCTTTCCATTCCCCAGAAAGGCGGTGGAAACCGTACTGCGGCAATGCCGCCGGGTGCTGGTGCCGGAAATGAATATGGGACAGATGATACGAGAGGTGAAGCGGGTGAACCGTGACACGGAGATTGTCCGGCATAACCGGGTGGACGGTCAATTCATCACCCCTGATGAGATATATGATCATCTGCTTGCCATGTGATCGCAAATTATAGGCTTCTGGGGATTTTTCCCTGTCAGTTAAGGAAAGGCCAATGATAGAAAAAATGAACAGCGTGCGTCATGATTATCTCCGGCACGATAAGAAATTCCCCCATGTCTGGTGCCCGGGTTGCGGCAACGGCATTGTTCTGGGTTCTCTCATCCGGGCCATTGCCAAGCTCGGGCTGGAAAAAGATGAACTGGTGCTCGCCTCTGGCATCGGCTGCTCCGGCCGGATGCCGGTTTATGTGGATTTCAACACCCTGCATACCACCCATGGCCGGGCTCTGACCTTTGCCACCGGCATCAAGCTTGCCAAGCCCGCCCTCACCGTGATCACCGTCATGGGTGACGGCGATGCCACTGCCATCGGCGGCAATCATTTCATCCATGCGGCCCGGCGCAATATCGATCTCACCGCCATTATTATCAATAACCAGATATACGGCATGACCGGCGGCCAGTATTCACCCACCACCCCATACGGTTCCTTTGCCTCCACCGCTGCCTGGGGAAATATTGAACATGCCTTTCCCATTGCCGAGCTTGCCGTGACGGCCGGTGCCTCGTTTGTGGCCAGGGGCACGGTGTATCATGCCGCCATGCTCGATGGGCTTCTTGCCAGGGGGATTGTCAAGAAAGGTTTCAGCGTTATCGAGGTGATGTCCAACTGCCATACCCAGTACGGTCGGCGTAATCAGATGAATGATCCGGTCACCATGATGCGTTATTTCAATGAAAATGCGGTGTCCGTTGACCGGGCGGCAAAGATGAGCGAGGAAGAGATGGGCGACAGATTCACCATTGGTGTGCTGGCTGATGTGGATAAGCCCAACTATTTGGAAGAATATCAGAAGATCCGTGAGCGGGCGCAGCAGGAGTGACCGCGGTAATCTGCAGGGCGTGGTGATGATGAAAGAAGAACGATATGAGATGAGATTCGGTGGTTCCGGCGGGCAGGGGATCATCCTGGCGGCGGTCATCTTTGCCGAGGCGGCCGGCATCCATGAGGGGTACCATGTCTGCCAGACCCAGAGTTACGGACCCGAGGCCAGGGGGGGTAAAAGCAAGGCCGAGATTGTCATCAGTCCTGAGGAGATCGATTATCCCAAGGTCATCCGCATGGATCTTTTCCTGGCCATGAACCAGCCTGCCCTGGATGCCTATTTTGTTGATTTTAAACCCGATGGCATCCTGGTGGCGGACGCCACTTTTGTGGAACAGCTGCCCACCAGCCGGGCGCTTGTTCTCCCCTTTACCCGGATTGCCCGGCAGCAGCTCGGTAACGAACTGGTGGCCAACATTGTCGCCCTGGGGGCAGTGGGGCTGGTCTGCGGCAAGGTGTCGC
The DNA here is from genome assembly GCA_018897105.1 of Pseudomonadota bacterium. GTDB lineage: Bacteria > Desulfobacterota > Desulfobulbia > Desulfobulbales > SURF-16 > SURF-16. The sequence continues at coordinate 13,535 of JAHILF010000082.1, read as the reverse complement.
TGGCAAGCCTGGAAAAGGCGGTTGCCAGCCGGGTACCGGCAAAATTCAAGGAACTCAATATCCGAGCCCTGCATGCGGGCGCCGAGGCTGCTCGACGACAGGATCTCGCCGCTCTGCCCCGTTTTATTGACACTGAGGAAGAAAAAGAGGTATGACCGGGGTGGAAACCGATTTTCAGGTCTTTCATGAGTTGATGTCGCGGAAAATCCGGGAAATCCTGCTGGTGGCAAGCCCGTATGATGCTTTTATCATGGAGGAGGATGGCAGTCTGGCCACCCGCATTATTGATGAGTATCAGGGGCTCAATCTCAGCCATCCGCCCCGGCTGCAACGGGTCAATTCCGCCGGAGAGGCCCTGCAGATCCTTGAGCTGAAAAAATTTGATCTCGTCATCACCATGCCCAATGTGGATGACATGGATGCCTGGAGCCTCGGCCGGAGAATTAAAAAAATAAATTCGCGGCTGCCGGTGGTGCTGCTTACCCACAGTCTGCGCTCGGTGACCGTTGATCCCGAGAGAGCGGATACCACGGGCATCGATCATTTCTTCATCTGGCTGTCCGACCCCACTCTGCTGCTGGCCATTGTCAAAAACGTCGAAGACCACCTCAATGTGGCCAGGGACACCAAGAAAGCCGGAGTGCGGGTTCTGATCCTGGTGGAGGATTCCCCCCATTACCTCTCCTATCTGCTGCCTCTGCTCTACAACGAGGTGGTGAAACAGACCCAGGGGGTGCTCTCCGACAGTCTCAACGATGAGCACCGGCTGCTGAAGATGCGGGCTCGTCCCAAGATTCTGGCTGTGCCCGATTTTGAAGAGGCGGTCAGGCTCTTTAACGCCTTCCGGCCTTATGTTTACGGGGTCATCGCCGACGGACGGTTTCCCCATAAAAAGAGGCTTGATGACCGAGCCGGACTGAAACTGCTCAAGCATTTCCGTTCGCTGGTCCCGGACCTGCCCCTGCTGCTGATGAGCGCTGACCCGACAAACCGCGAGCAGGCGCTCAAAATTCCCGCCGTATTCGTTGACAAGCATGCACCGGCCCTGGCCGGGCAAATACATGATTTCTTCCTGCACCACCTGGGCTTTGGGGATTTTGTCTTCCGCAGGCCGGATGGCACGGTGGTGGGCTGGGCCGACAGTCTGCGCTCCTTTGAAGAGAAGATTGCCCTTATCCCGGAAGAGTCGCTGCTCTACCACGCTTCCCGCAATCATTTCTCCAACTGGATCATGGCCCGGTCCGAGGTGGATGTGGCTAACCGTCTGCACAAGTTACGGACATCCGACTTTGCTTCGCCCCAGGCCATGCGCTCTTTTCTCATTGACACCATTCACAAACTCAGAATCAGGCGGCAGAAAGGCATTGTCGCCCAGTTCTCGCCAAAGGAGTTTGACGGGGAGATCATGGACTTTGTCAAAATAGGCAAGGGCTCGCTGGGCGGTAAGGCCAGGGGCATTGCCTTCATGGCCAATCAATTTGCCGCCGCAGAACAGCTGGCCGGCCTTGGCGTTCATATCAAGCTGCCCAAGACCCTGGTCATTGCCTCGGACGGTTATGATGCCTTTGTGGCAGATAATAAACTGCAGAATTTCGCAAGCGCAGAGCCTGATGAAGAGATTGCCGCCCGTTTTCTGGCAGCCTCAATGCCTGCCTGGCTGCTCGAAAAACTGAAGGGCTATCTTGTCCAGGTATCCGGCCCGTTATCCATCCGCTCTTCCAGCCTGCAGGAGGATGCCCAGTTCAAACCCTATGCAGGTCTTTACAGCACCTACATGCTGCCCAATAATCATCCTGATTTTTCCGTGCGGCTGCAGCAGTTCCTTGCCGCCGTCAAACTGGTCTATGCCTCAACCTGTTTTGCCGGGCCCCTGGCCTATTCCCAGCGTGTCCAGTCCGGAAAGTCCTATGCCGACCGGATGGCGGTCATTGTCCAGCAGATTGTCGGCAGTGGGTACGGCGATTATTTCTATCCTGCCCTGGCCGGGGTGGCCCAGTCCCATAATTTTTATCCGGTCGCGCCGATGCTGCCCGAGGAGGGCGTGGCCCATATTGCCCTTGGTTTCGGCAAGACCGTGGTCGAAGGTGAAAAGAGCCTGCGCTTTTCTCCCCGGTATCCCGAGGTCCTGCCCCATTTTTCCACGGTTGATGATGTGCTGGCCAATGCCCAGCGTTTTTTTTATGCCCTGAAAATGGTGGACTATCCGGTGGAACTGGGTTTTCATCCGGGTAGCAATCTGGCCAGACGGGACATCAGCGAGGCGACAGACGAACTGCCGGTGCAGATGCTGTCCAGTTCCTATATTGCTGACGAGCACCGCATACGGGACAGCAGTCATGGCGGGGCCAATATTCTGACCTTTGCCCGGATATTGAAATATAAGCTTTTCCCCTTGGCGCAGTACATTGCCGAAGTCCTGGAAATCGGCCGCCGGGGGATGGGCTGCCCGGTGGAAATCGAGTTTGCCGTGGACCTCAATCCTGTGGATCCTGAACAGAGCGAATTTTATTTCCTGCAGATGCGGCCCATGGCGGCAGGCATGGGCGAGAGCGATGTGCGGATAAGTGATGAGGATAGGGCCGCTGCCTTTTGTGTTTCTACCCAAGCCCTGGGGCACGGGAGATTTTCAACCATCAGCGATATCGTCTATGTGGACCCCATGGAGTTTGATGCGGCATACACCCGGGAGATCGCTCGGGAAGTCAGTCAGTTGAACCGTCTGCTGCAGGACCAACAGCGGTCCTATCTGCTCGTCGGTCCCGGTCGCTGGGGCTCGGCGGACAGCTGGCTCGGCATTCCCGTCCAGTGGCAGGATATTTCCGCCGTGGGGGCCATGATTGAACTGCGCAACGAAAAGATGAAGGCCGAGCCGTCCCAGGGAACCCATTTTTTCCACAATATCAGCTCAATGGCTATACCCTATATCACCGTAACCGAGGGAACGGATGACCGTCTTGACTGGCAGTGGCTGCAGAAACAGCAGCTTATCAAGGGGTTGAAGTACCTGCGCCATGTCCGTTGCGCCAGGCCTTTTGTCATCAAGATAGATGGCCGGGATGCGCGATGTGTGATGCTGAAAGAGTGAGACGTCATTGTCGTGCGCGTAAATGGCAGTCAGAGGATTAGAAAGATCCGCCGCATAGTTGGAGGTCTCTAGGGTGACGAACAAACCGACATACGATGAACTTGTGGCAATGGTTCAGCAGCTCAAGGCAGCCCATGAACAGCTGTCAGTTATCATGGAGTCTCTGCCGATCATACCCTATACCCGCAGGGCGGATGGGGACCTTGCCATTACTTTTATGGGGAAATCGGTGGAAACGATTACCGGCTATGCAGCCGAACTGTTCATGGATGATCCGGCATTCTGGCTGGATCACGTTCATCCGGATGACCGGACCCGTGTCATGGCTGAAATGCAAATGCTCATCAATGAAGGAATACTGAGTCGGGAGTATAGATTGCAGGTGGCCGACGGTTCTTATAAATGGATGAGCAGCTTCAGCAGGATGATCAAGGATAGTGACGGCAGAAATGATTATATTGTCGGCGTGGTGCAGGATGTCAGTGATGAGAAGAAAATGAAGCAGGAGGCCGATATGCATATGCAGCAGGTGATCCAGGCGGACAAACTGGCCTCCCTCGGTGAGGTTGTTGCTGGCGTCGCCCACGAGATCAACAATCCCAACAGCTTTATTACCTACAATATTCCTTTGCTGGAAGAATCCTGGGAGATTTTTGTGCCGATCATCAATGCGTACGCGGAAAACCATCCTGACAGCAGACATGCCAATCTCACCCTGCAGGAACTGACCGGGGAGATGGGCGAGATTATTCATGCGATCAAAACAGGCTCTGACAGGATCAATAAGATTGTCGCCAACCTCAAGGATTTTGCCCGACTGGATGAAAGCGCGCCGAGCAGCCTGGTTGATTTCAATAAGGTGATCAATGATGTTTTGACAATTGTCGGCGCTCAGGCGCGTAAATCCGTGGCCCGGATTGAACTGGAACTGGAGGAAAATCTGCCTCAGTTTCATGGCCACTACCAGAAACTGGAACAGGTGATGGCCAATCTGATTATGAATGCCGCCCAGGCGATACCGGAGAAGGAGAAAGGGAAAATTTCCATTCGCACCCGGGTCAATATACGTCTGCATTCCATTATTGTTGAGGTGGAAGACAACGGACGCGGCATGGCGCCATCGGAGACGGAGCATATTTTTGAACCTTTTTTTACCACCAGAAGGAGTTCCGGGGGGACAGGCCTGGGACTTTCAGTGTCCTACGGCCTGGTGCAGGAGCATAAGGGCCGTATCTGCGTGTTATCCCGACCCGGGCTGGGAACAAAATTCACTGTTATCCTTCCCATTGACCGCCGTCAGAGCCAGTTTGATCTGCAGTCGACCATTCTCTGTGTCGATGAAGAGCCGCAGACCCTTGTTCTGTTAAATTCTTTTTTTGCCAGGGTAGAGAGGCTGCCTGCCCTGAGTTTAACATCAACTGACGAGGTCATCTCTTTTTTGCAGGACCATCCTGAAGTAGATATGGTGCTGTGCGATAAGCTGACCCATGAAGTAGTCGGTTGGCCGATGCTGGGCAATATCAAAAGGAAATTTCCCTTACTGACTGTTTTCTGCCTTGCAGACCTGGCCGAGAAAGAGCATCATTGTGCCAGGCGGGATATCCTGCCGGATTATTTTCTGGCCAGGCCGTTGCAGCTTGAAAAACTGGCAAAGATCATCAAGAAAATTGGCAGGCTCCGGATATGAAGATATTTGTGGTTGATGATGAACCCATTGCGTTAAGTTCGTTGCAGCGAATATTGAGGCGTCGCGGTTATCAGGATGTCGAGGTTTGTGACAGCGCCCCTGCTGCCGCGGCAAGAATCAAGGCCAGTGATTTCGATTTGGTCTTTGTCGATCTGCTCATGCCCGAGATGGATGGATTACAGCTTCTTGAGGCGGTAAAACCATTCAAGCCACACACGGAATTTATCATGTTAACGGCGGTTGATGACGTCAACACGGCGGTGAAGGCATTACGCCTGGGGGCTTACGATTATCTGGTAAAGCCGGTGGAAAACGAGCGGCTGCTGTTGACTCTTGAACATGCCTATGAACGGCGGGGATTGCTGACCGGATTGGCCGGAGCCAGCTCGCGGCAGGACCGGGTGCTGTCAAATGCCTTTGCTGCCATACTCTCCCAGAGTCCCCGCATGAAAGAACTGCTGCTCTTTGCCCAGACCATGGCCCGTAGCGGTAACCCCGTGCTGATTACCGGTGATTCCGGTACCGGCAAGGAGTTGCTTGCCAAGGCGATTCATCTGGGGGGGCCTGAACCGGATGGACCTTTTATCGCGGTCAATGTGGCCTCTGTGACGGATTCACTTTTTGAAAGCCAGTTTTTCGGATATGCCAAAGGGGCATTTACCGGGGCTAACGCCAGTTATCCGGGTTATTTTGAGCAAGCCGATGGCGGCACCCTTTTTCTCGATGAGATCGGTGAGTTGCCGAAAACCCTGCAGGTAAAATTTCTGCGGGTGCTCGAGGAGAAGAAGGTTACCCGTCTTGGTGACCCGCAACAGATTTCCGTTAATGTCCACATCGTGTCCGCCACCAACCTTGATCTGGACAAGGCATGCCAGACGGGAGCATTCAGGCTTGACCTCATGTACCGCCTGAAATCCGTTCATCTTCACCTGCCGCCCTTGCGGGAACGTGATGGCGATATTGCCCTGCTTGCCGATCATTTTCTCCGCAAAGCCTGTCTGCGCCACGGCAAAGTGCTGAGTGGTTTCACCCCCGAGGCCATGGCGCATCTGCAGCAACAGGAATACCCCGGCAATATCCGGGAACTGGCACAAAAAGTGGAAAATGCCGTTCTCATGGCCCCGGGGCCTTTCATCACCCCCGATGACTTTGGGCAGCAGGCTGGGGCTCCGGTATTCAGTTTTGCCAGGAAACTCTGCACCTTGAAAGAGGATACCGAGGCCCATACCGCTTATGTGCTGCGTCAAACCCAGGGTGATCGCCAACAGGCGGCAAAAATCCTCGGGGTCACTCTCAGGCATTTACAGAGAAAGATTGCCGAAATGAAAAAACAGACTGGGTGGCGGCAGATCCTTGATGACATTTAGGTCGCGGAGAGGTGACTTAAATGTCTTTTACAAATTATTCCTGAAAAAATGAGCTGTTAACCATACGGGGAACTCCCCCCCATCTGTTCAATCCCCACGGGTTGTGATATTTATGTCGCAGTTCCCCTAACGGTTGTTCCTCTTGCTTGTAAAAAAACTCTATCATTCCAGCTGATTAGTTTTCTTTTTCCTTGCTCGTCGCTATTGGCAGCTGCATTGCAATAGTTTCCAGAAGATGCAAGGTTTCCGCCTGGGTCTGGGTCCATAGATCTGGTCGGGGACGATTTTGACGTTTTCAAGAGGATATAATGATTCATACCCATATTAACAAGGTGTTGATCGTAGATGACAATGAGGTTTTCAGCCATTCTGTTGAACGTCATCTCAAACGTGAAGGATTTGAGGTCTTCGCCACCCATGACGCAAATACGGCAAAAAGCATGGTGCTGGCCGCTGAGTCTGACGGGCAACCCTTTGATCTGGTTGTGGTGGAATTTTTCATGACCAACATGCAGGGTGTTGATCTTGTCCGTTGGCTGCATCAGTATTTTCCCGCTGTGTCTGTGTTGATGGTTTCCGGATTCGGTAATATTGACTTGATGAATAAAGTCATCAGGCCGGATATTGATGCTTCCCTGAAAAAACCGGTTCTGCCGATGCAGATTATGCTCACTATTAAGATGATTGCCGTAAAACGACAACATGCCGGCATGACCGGAACTTTGCCGCAGCAGGGTAAGATGGGCGTTGACAGGCATTTCTGAAAATTTGCTGCCCACTGAGGAGGGCCTTATGGAAAAACAGCAGAAAAGAACCGTTGGTCAAGGAAAATATCTGGCTTTCAGTCATGGCTGTGAAACTCATGGTTTCGGTATTGTTAAGGTTAAAGAGGTTACTGACCTGATGTCGATTATTTCCGTGCCAGGGCTTCCGGTCTCAATGGAAGGGGTAATCAACTACCGGGGTAAGTTCATTCCTGTGGTGGATATCCGGCAGAAATGGAATATGGAAAGCGCTGGTTACACGGAGAAAACCTGCATCATGGTTGTTGAAATGCAAGCATCTAAGGGGGTGGTTTCCGAGGTTGGCATTATTGTCGACGCAGTATCGGAAGTCATCAATATTAAAAAGAAAGCGGCCAAACTGCCCCTGCCGCTGGCAAAAAACGAGATGTCAGCGCCATTCTAAGCAGGGGTGAATGGAGGAGTCGCAGTGTAACTTAATGAGAAGGTGCTGGAAAGCATGACAAGTTTATTCATGCTGCAAGGAATTTGATTAATGCTTGTAACAATGGTCAGGTGCAAGCCGATATTGCAGCAGCGGCAGATGGGGTGGAGTTGAGTGCGGCCGGGTCTAAGGAGGGTGTGGCCGAATTCAACGATATCAATAATGCTGCTGCCTACGGGATGTCCGGCGAAGTTCTCAGGGCAAGACGGAATTCTATGTTGGTCATGGAGGGGATCAGCATAGTAACCCTGCTTGTCGGCATTGCCCTGGCCTTTGTTCTTTCCATGTTCATTACCAAGCCGTTAAGGCTGGCCATAAACAATATCAATGAGGGCGCTGTTCAGGTCGAAGCGGCATCCGGCCAGGGTTCCAATGCCGGCCAGAGTCCGGCTGAAGGGGGCAGTGAACAGGCGCAGGGCAGGGCAGGGAAGGCGATTATTGGTGACTCACCCACATCGGGAAATGCTGTTGCGCGACAGAAAACAGGAACAGTAAAGCGGACAAGGAGTTCGTTGATTTTACCCCATCTTTTTAAAGAGCCGTTTATTTGTTACCATTAGAAAAAATGGGCAGTGGTCGTTGAGGAACTGCCCATTTTTTTTATTGTTATGCCTCTATGTTGAGGTTTTTTTTTCGGCTTGGTTGACGATTTTTTTGATCAGGTCTCTGAAGACCAGAAAGTGGAAAGGCAGGACAGAGTACCAATACAGTCTCCCCCAGATTCCTCTTGGATAAAAATGAGCGGTCTGAATCAATGTATGACCCTGAAGGTCAAATTCAAGCCACGCCTTGCCGGGAAGCTTCATCTGGGCCAGCAGCAGCAGCCGTTTATTTGGTTTCAGGTCAACGACCTTCCAGAAATCCAGCGCATCCCCAACCCGCAGATCTGTCGGATCACGTCTGCCCCTATTTAGACCGAAACCTCCAAAAAATTTGTCGATAAGTCCCCTTAATTTCCAGAGGAAATTGTAGGTGAACCAGCCTGATTCCCCGCCGATGGAACAGAGGGCTGCATATATTTTTTCACCGGCAATATCACCGAAATCATAGATCCGTTGATCCCGGAGCACGGCTGCGGCAATGTCTTCCTGAGTAGTGATGTCACAAACCGCTCCGCCGCTTGAGTCGCACCAGCGGCTGAGAACCTGGTGCTGTTCAATTTCATTGATGGCCTGTAAAACTGCCTCTCGGTAGGCAATGGGTCTGATTTGCGGGAAATAACGGACGGCATGGTCATTCTGCATGACGGTTTCCGATTTGAGTCCTTCAACCAGCGCCGCGGCGATTTTGAAAGGAACCGGGGTAAACAGGAGCAGCCAGTAGGCTGACAACCTCGGGGTGAGAACCGGCACCGGAATAATGAAACGCGCAAGACCCATTGCCTCTGCCGCCTCACTCAGCATCTCCCCGAATTTCATCCGGCCGCAGCCGATGTCAACCACCAGGTTGCCCTGGTAATCAAGGTCATGGCTGGCGATAAGATATGAGAGCACGTCATCCACGGCAATGGGTTGGGTCTGGGTGGTGACCCATCTTGGTGTTATCATCAGCGGCAGTTTCTGCACCAGGTTACGGATAATTTCAAAACTGGCGCTGCCTGAGCCGATGATGACCCCGGCCCTGACCCAGATCGTCTGAATCTCAGCTGGTCTGGCGGAAAGAATTTCTCCGGTTTCAATGCGGCTGAGCAGATGTTTGCTGGCTGATTCCTTTACTCCGAGGCCGCCAAGATAGACAATGCGCTTTACACCGGCGGCAATGCAGGCATCCCGGAAATTTTCTGCGCTCGTTCGGTCAAGCCGTTCAAAATCCGCCCCGGCCCCCATGGAATGAATGAGGTAGTAGGTGGTATCAACGCCAGCAACGGCTTGGGCAAGTTGCTGCTGCTGAAAGGTGTCGCCCTCGACAATTTCCATCTCGTGACCAAGCTGCGGGTTGACCTTGTTGCGGTTTCTGACCAGCAGACGCAGGTCAACGGCGGGATTTTCGAGCAGACGGATCTGCAGTCTTCGGCCGATGTAGCCGGTGGCGCCGGTGATAAGGATTTTTTTTCTCAATGGGCCGTAAGTCATGATTACGAGTTTCTATTTAATGTCATGAGGAGCTGGTGGAACAGTGCGGACGGATATCCTGGCTGGCATGCAGGGTTTTCAGGGAACTGTATTGCCGGCATTCTCCTTCTCTTTTGCCGGTTGACGTAATCGACAATCAGTCAGGCTACGGACTCACTCGGGCTCAGTTTCTGCCTGATGCGGATGGTCGAATAGCTTTAAAGTTGTATGAAATATGAACTGCCCTGGGAAACGGGCAGTCGGAGATGAGTCTCTACCAGACTTAAATCTCAGATTGTTTTTCAAAAGAGGCGGGCAAAATACAGCGTAACCGCATTGCGTGTATAGTCGTATAAATCATCATCAGATTCGTTGTCGGCGTACTCAACTTTGCAGGAGATTTCCCAGCCATTAACCAGAAAGTAGGTAAGGTTAAGCGTAGCGTTAAACCTCTCCTCCTCCCGGTCATCAAAGGATGCAATGTCATAATGGCTGGAACGATAGCCGACATAGAGATTAACCCCGATATTGTCCAGCGGTTTCATATCAACTCCAGCGCTGAAAAGATGCCTGGTTGGGGAGTAATCTTCGTCATCGCGATCATTGAGTTCAAGTGTATAGGCCAGGTAACCGTTATAATTTCCCCACCTTCTGGAAAGTTCTGCCATGGTTCTGTGGCGCCAACCAGACAGATAATCGTAGTCGGAATCCAATACATCGAAGTAATTCAGACGGTAACGGAAACGTAAGTTGGTTGATGGCCACAGGGTTCGTTTTGCCTGTAAGCTGATCATCGGGCTCTGTTCATAACTTTGCCCGTCAATGGTGCTGTAATAGTAACCGCCGCCCCCCTCTAATTGATAGCTGCCAGCCTGTTTCCAGTAAAATAATGCCAGGTCGACCGTACCGGTATCGTATTCTCCCACTTCAGCATATTTCAGATAGGAGAGGCCGGCTTGAAAATACGAGCCTGAGGAAGATGAATTCCCGGTAAAGAACCTTCTTGTAAAAAGATACATATCAAGAAACCAATCGTCCATATTGCTGGCCTGCAGAAAATCCGAATCAGGTAGCAGTTCTACATTGTCATCATAGCCCAGGCCGAATGATACATAACTGGCCCAGTCAGAAGGGGCGGGCTTGCCTTCGATCTGAGCTAGGGCGTTGGCGGCCAGCACCCGCAGATTTACATCATCAGCCTCGGCATTATCATATGATTTGTGCAGCCAGTAGAGGGCCTTCTCGTGGTCGGATTGTTTTTCTGCGACAACGCCCAGATTGTAAAATGCCAGTGGAGCCATTTGCGGAAACGCGGCAGTTTTGCGAAAGGCCTCTTCAGCCTCCTGATAGCGACCTAATTTATAACAGCAGACGCCGATGTTGTAATACAATGATGGCTTTTCAAATCCCAAGGATTCAGCCTCATGAAAAAAAACCAGAGCACTGTTATAATCTCCTTGTTTGAAAGCAGTGATCCCGGCTTGAAAAGCGGACGATTCAGGTTGATTCTCAGCGCATACTTCCTGACTGAGCAGAATCAGGACAATTAGAAAAAATGGCAGAAAAATTTTCCAGCGCAGCAAATGATTAATGAGTTGCATACCTCTTCCTTGACAGATTGTTTATATCACACTAGCGATTGTGCCAATTTCAGAAGCTATTTGCAATCCTTAAAATGCTGATTATAAACATTTGATTTGACTGGCGGGGGAAAAAGATATGGGCACCGTGCGGGAAATTTGTTTGATTGGCAGGTAAACGAAAAAAAAAGCCACGGATTTTCCGGGGCTTTTAGGCTATGCTGATTAATCGTCGATCTAGAAATGATTATTTAACAATATAAATCAGTTACCTTTTTTGTTTGTATCCCTGTTCTGCTGTCAATTACCCTTGGCACCGCTGTCGGAAGGTCCTGTTATAGTATCTCTGTTGCCCGCTGATCCGGTACTGTCAGGACGAGAGGTGTCAACAGGACGAGCGGTATCAACAGGACGAGCGGTATCAACAGGACGAGCGGTATCAACAGGACGAGCGGTGTCAACAGGACGAGCGGTGTCAACAGGACGAGCGGTATCAACAGGACGAGCGGTGTCAACAGGACGAGCGGTGTCAACAGGACGATTAATACGTTGTTGGGACTCAGGGTTCCCTTCCAAAAAAAGGTTTGGGCCTTGCCCCTTTCCTTCGCCGGGTCCATTGCCCAGTTGTTCCTGATGCCTTTCCATTTCCCGGTACCGGGAACGAAGCGGTAACTCTATAACATTCGTGATATCTTTGGAGGACTGGACATCTTCATCAACAACCTCCATGGTGATGTCAAGGTCAAGAGAGGCATCTGCCAGCAGGAGTTGGCTCTCGGACAGATTCTGATCCCTGTCGTATTGTATATTCCCGCTTTGCGCAAAAGCATTACCTCCGCTCAAAATCAGTCCTGCCATAAAGACTGAACTCACCCATAAATATTTCATCAACTCACCTCATGCTCCAAAAAAGTATTCTAATAAAATTAGATTGTTTTATTAAACCATATATTTGGCATCATGCAAATTTTCTCTTGCATGACTGTTATGTATCTGCATTGCAAGTTTCAGCAGCTTGCTTTTATTATCATGGTCAATGCGCGCTACCAGCTCAACATTTCCGGTACGTTTCGCAACAATTGGCAGACTCAGCAGATTTTTCCCCTTGCGCAGATCGGTTCTCCACTCTATCTCTCTTATCCCTGGGAAGCCAACCATTTCGAGCTGCTCCGGCAACTCAATGGTGACATGTGCATCAAGCAGGTCACGGGGCGCATTGACCACCACATTGACAATTTTCTCTTCATTAATTTTTATGATTACCTGGGCAGTGGGCAACTTCTGGGTCGGATGCACACTCATGCGGGGTAAACCGGTTACCAGCCATAAAACGAGACAGGCAGCCATGGCGGCACTTAAAAGAGGAGTCAGACTCTTAGGTATCTGCCATCTACCTGCGGATTTGGCATGCTGTATAGAATGGCTGACAAATCCCGGAGACGGCGCAGGAAACGGCAACGCACGCAATGCCTGGAGCATCTCCTCATCACGCATAAAAGCCGCGTGGCATTGCTGACAATTATCAAGGTGCTCTCTGACGGCAGTTTTCTCATCCTGACTGAGATAGCCATCAATATAATCGTCTCTATATTCCAGTGCTTGTTTACAGTTCATAATTATTCACCTTATAAATATATAAACGAGTGAGTTGACTAAAAGGTTTCATGCTGTAATATTTTTCTGAGACTCGCTCTGGCACGATGAAGTCTGGATTTCAGGGTGCCGATCGGAGTGTCCAGGATTTGTTCCAGTTCATTTAACGTGTACCCCTCAACATCATGCAGTATGCAGAGATGCTTCTGGTCAAGATTGAGAGAATTGATTGCCCTCATCAGTTTTTCCCGCACCTGGTTGTTTTCCGAAATTTCTTCGGGACCGCGATTTGAGCAAGGTAACGAATCCAGAACCGGGTTGTTTTCTTCATCGTGGCTATTCAGTAGAAGATGTAAGGGGGACCTAGTCATGCGCCGGCGTTGGTCGATAAACGTACGGTATAATACCTTCACCAGCCACGGCCCGGGATTTTCCAGGCTGGCCAGAGTTTGGCGTTTTGGATAAACCTTGACCAGGACATCCTGAACCAGATCTTCTGCATCCGAGGCTGATCCGCACAGGCGGAACGCTACCCGATGCAGTTTCAAAATGTAAGGATGCAGGATCTTCTCAAAGTCAGAAGTCTGGGAAAAATACTGTATGAGGCCGATTACTTTTTCCATAGGGTTATCAATATGATAACGTAATCTCTGCCTAAAAGGTTCCCGATTTTTTTTAAATTTTGTCAAAAAAAAATTCCCTGGATTTTTGTATCTGCGGCATTCTGGCAGGACAGACAGGCGGGCCAAGCAACTATGATAATATTATCTATCAAATTTGCCTTGTAATTTCTTAGTATTTATCATCCAATGTCATTAACTTAAGCCTTTTCGCCGGTTGCCTGAGCCCAGGTTCGTCATTCCGGCGAAGGCCGGAATCCAGGTAGTTACGACAATTCTGGACCCCGGCCTTCGCCGGGGTGACGACGAGTGTAGTCAGTTTTTC